>JBJSXJ010000165.1:0-14401 GCA_046086325.1 Planctomycetota bacterium
TGGCAGATCGATAATCTTCATCGTTTGAGTCCTCCTGGACAGGGAGCAACAGAAGCGAGGCGACCTTGACCGTCGAACGGAAAACTTTTTTGAGTGGTCGGATAGGGATTTAGTATTCACCAGTAATCGCCTGACCATCCGCTCGACCTACGAGGTAAGTCAGAGTCTGCAGATCGGCAGTTACCTTGATGGGACGCACGCTGCCATCGCAGAGGACGAACATCGTGACGCCCGGGTGTGGACCGCCAAAGCTGCTGTTGGCCAGTGGCAGCGACTGAATCTGGGGCGTCAACAAGGGACGCAAGTTGCCGTTCGGGCTGATCCCCATCATGCGGCGATGCGTATTCCGCACACCGCTGTAGACGCTGCGATCCTCATTTTTGCCTCGCAGCGAATTGGGACGAATGTGCTTTTCGCCGAACAAGGTCGTATTGGTCGTCCCGTCCAGGATGTCCGCGAAGCGAGTCTGGCCCTCCCATTTGACGACTCGCAACTCGCCACTGGCATTAGCCGCCACATCGGGATAGTTGGGAATCAGCGCGCCGGTCGATGACGTGTACTGGGCCTCGGTGCCAAAACTGGCGGCATAATCCGAGAGCGCTCCGCCAGGAGTTGCGAAATCGCCAATGCTGAGTAACGGTGCCTGCCGCGACGAGCAGAGATAGGTCTTCACCTGAGTCTGGTAAGCCGTTTGGGGCTGATAGATATTGCGTCGACTGATGTCCCACTGATCATACTGATTGCCGCCTTCAATGAACGGCAGAATGATTGCAGCCCAGGTCGCCCAACCATGCGGCGTATCCGAGTTATCGCCGATGAAAGCGGGCGGCAAAAAGTTATAGGTGTTATGAAAATTGTGCGTCGCCAAGCCAAGTTGTCGCAGGTTGTTCGAGCACTGCGTGCGGCGTGCCGCTTCACGGGCGGATTGAACTGCCGGTAGGAGCAGCCCCACCAGCACACCAATGATGGCAATCACCACCAGCAGCTCTACCAAAGTGAAACCGAACGCAGGAAGTCGGCGGTGATGACGAATACGTTGAGCAAACGGACGAGTTTTCATGATGGGGCCTCTGAGATTTTGGACGTGAAGGAAATGAGTCTGCTGAAATGAGGCAGCGGAAATGCACCGCGGGCTACCAGCACTGCGCAGTTTGGGAACCACAGCCACGGGCTGCGTGCGTCTACGACGACACGTCGATTCCCAGCGCAGAGCGATATACCGGTAAGTTCGCTGCCTAAATTGTTACCGACCCATCCGTCCCAGCAGGACGGCAAGTGTCGAGTGCCAAGGGAGTGCCAAGCGTCAATCAGTCGTTCATGCGACGGCAGTGACAACAACCAAGCAACCGCGGCCGACCAGCCCAGGCGATCGACTGACCAGCGAACATCGGGTGGAGAATGTGAGAAGATTGCTTCCGCCAGTGAAGCGAAGCAGAGTGAGATGGAAAATGCATGCGATGACCCTTTGTGGGGTATGTCGAGCTTGCCTCCGGCTTTTTCCAGTGAGCAGTGACTGCAGGTTCGAAATAGACTCGAGCGCCCGTCATGCGAACCGCTCGAACGAACGTCATGAGCAAGCGAATTGCGTGCCAATGCCAAAAATTTGAGGCAAAAAGCCGCAGTAATGGCGCCACGGAGTCCGTGGCAGCGCTGCTTCCCAGCCGGAGAACAGCCCGCTGGAACAGCTTCGAATTCGCCGTCGAACATGGCGCAACCGACATCCTGCCATGGTGTTGCGGCAATTCTTGTCCGTGGCCAATGGTCGGCCCGCGGGCCGTCGGAACGGCCTCTCCGCCGCAGGTCACCCCTATCCATCGCCTTATTGCCATGCCTGCGACCAGCTAGCAAATAAAACGGCATGGCTAGTACATGTCCTAGCTGTTCTTGCAAATATGATAGACATGCTAGCACATAAAACAGGAGCAGCCGCCGGGGAGTGCTGCCGGAGGCCGACCGCCGGGTGATCGGCTGGCCTGCCGACGAACGAAATGGATCTGCCGGAGTCGTGAGATCCATTCGTCCGATTCGTGTCATTCGTGGTTCACCCAGCAGTGAACCAACCAAACACACGACGTCCACGACGCCCACGACGTCCTCGACGCCACGATTTCGAGACTCCGTCGATCATGTGGCCGTTTTAAACCGTGGGCCAGTTCTTAGTGCCAGGAATCACGGCAAATATCCCCTTCAAAAAATATTGCCATTTTTCCTGAAATCGATGCGCAAATTTTTGCCAAAAACTCGTCAAGAGTATTTTGAACATGTCTCGGTGTACGCCGACCTCGTGGTTGCGACGGTTGGCGGGAGGGGCGACCAGCACTCGAGATGCTTGGATACGAACGATGAGGAGATCGTTGGATGTCAAGGACTACTTGGATGGAACGCCTGGTCGGAAGAAAGAAACGAAAACCTGGACGACAAGAGGAGTCGCCTGAACCGGTGCGTCCCTCGAATCAACGCCGGTTGGGAGCCTATCGAGCGTCGCGGAGGTCACGTCGACCGCCGGGACTCAAACAGGAAGTACGGTTACTTCAATGTCTGGAGCCCCGGAGCTTGATGGCGATCGACCTCGCCGCCGACTCACCTCCCGCACTTATCGGTGATTTTTACGTTGGTGATATCGACCGCGATGGTGTCGTCGCTCCCCTGGATGCACTTACCATCCTCAATACCATCGAACAGGCCGGTGGAAGCTTCACCGCCAGTTCCACCTCCATTCCGCTCGACGTTGATCATGATGGCTGGGTAAGTGAGTCGGATGTCGACCTGGTGCTCGCTCAGCTCACCAGTTCCGCGCCACTCACCGCCCCACCACTTGGCTCGACCAGTGCAGCGAGTGCGGGAACGATGAGCAGTGACACGGGGCAGGCAGTCGTGCCTGTCGGTGATGTTGATGCCGGTGATGTTGATGCCGGTGGCGGCTCGAGCGGCACCGGTAGCGAGTCCTGCAGCAGTCTGGTGTGTGCAGCACCACCGCCGGCTGGTATTCCCGAGGTTCGAATTCGAGCCGAGTCCGTTGAGAAGCCTGGCGAACAGGTCGTTCGCGAGCGGAAGGTAAAACCTGATCCTCAGGCCACCGATGGCTACTTCTACTTTGAACTGTCCGCGCCGCTCGACCATGATCTCGTCGTGCAGTTCTCCGTTGATGGTCAAGCGGGAGACGGAGCCGCCGCCGAGGGATTTGCGGTCAATGGACTGGATCATTCACTCATCGGCAACAATGTGAAGATCCCGGCCGGGAAGCTTTCCGTGGCCCTGCCCGTGCTGATCAACAACGATCAGTTCGTGGAATCGACGGAGAAGATTCGCTTGCTACTCGTTCCCGGTGACGCTTACCAAATCGTACCGACGAACCCGTGGGCCGAATTGCAGATTGTCGACAATGATGCCTGGGGATTCGCTTGGGATAATCACCATAACACGGAGTGGAAACAGAAGGTGATGTTACCCGAATGGGATGCCAGTCTTCTCCAAGGATTCTTGGTGAATGACAAGTTCGGTTGGTGCGAGATGAAGGGAGGATTGGAGTGGCAGAACGCCTCGAATGTGAACGTGAAGCTGAATGCCAAATTCCATGGCTGGACAACACCATCCCTCTGGGGTACTCAGCAAGAACGGACGGAAACCGCTCAGCAACAGGTGGGACTCAAGTTCAACCTGAATCCTCTTAACGGGTTGATCACCATGGATAACATCTCTGGTCCTGTGACGGGCTTCGATGTCGTCGATCGCGATCCGCTGCGAGTCGGCATCGGTTACTCCTATCAGATTAACAACCAGTTCGCGGCGCATGAGCGGCGAGTGGAAGTGACGCTGAATTCGGTGGTCGGCATCCTCGGTACGATGGAGTCCGAACGCACGGGAGGAGCGTTACCGAACCAGGCGGCGGTATCCGCTGAGGGATCACTGGAGATAACTCACACCGTGGCCGGTGCTCGCTCTTCAACCCCGCTGAATGAATCGCAGACCTTCATCATCCGGTCGGTGATTCAGGAACGCGACTAGGTCGAGCAGTACGCTACTCGCGTCGTGCTTAAGAGTCGGTTCAGCAGTGGACAACGATTAGCCACTGCTGAACCGGACGCGCGTATGTGGATGCAACCATGCGGAAGCGGTTTTGATCCATCCGAGTTTTATGAGATTCGCCAGCAAATTTAATTTGCTTTACCGGGAGCGCCGGGAGCACCAGGCGCTCCGGGAGCACCACCTCGGCCACCTGCGCCACCTCGAAATCCACCACCTGCACCACCAGCCCCGCCGCGACCGCCAGCTCCACCACGCCCCTGCAGCTGCGTTACGTCGAACGGTTTGCCCTGCAGCTTGGTCCAGGCTTCACGCTGCTCGGTGCTGAGCACTTCCAGCGTTTTGGTATCGCGCTGTTTCATGAGCTCTTGCACTTTTGTCATGAGTTCAGGATTGGGGCCGCCGCCCTGAAATGCTTCCTGCATCATGGTGCGCTGCTTGGCGCTGAATTCATCGCCCACTTTCTTCGCGGCGGCCGTTTGTTCTGGGCTGATCTTCAGCTCCTTGGCCACTTCCGGGTCGCTGAGGGCGCCCGCACCTGCCATCTGCCAGCCGATCTGCTTGAGTCGCTGGAATTGTTCGGGCGTCAACGCCTCCTGCATTTTCGGCAAGTACTTTTCCTGCATCTTGCGATTCGTGTCCTGCATCTTGGTCATCATCTCCTGCCGCTGTTCATCAGACAGGTTTTGAAAACCACCTTGCGCGAATCCGGCCATGGCAGCCTGAAGTTCCTCGCGAGCGGAGGCCGAGACTTTCTGTACCTTTTCAATCGCCTCGGGACTCAGCCCCAGTTCCTTCTGTACCGGTTCGGCCAGCGCGAGCATCAGCACGCCGCCGCCTGCACCACCGCGCATCATGCCCATGCCCGGACCACCGCGTCCTTGAGCGGACACGGGAACAACGGTGAGCGACCAAGCCAGAACGGTGAACGCCAGCCATTTCCATCCCCAAATCTTCATGCAGAAACTCCCTCGTAACAAAAAAGTGATCGACAACTCGCCCTGGCACACAGCCATGGCGATCTAGAACCAGCCAATCGTGCCAAAGTTGCGGCGCTAAAGAGATGGCCATATCTTAAATCATTTCATCCACCCTGGGGTGACCAGTCCCGCTTTTCCCCCCGGTTGTGATTCGGTTGGTTGTGGGCCACAATCGCCGCAGGTTCGAGTCCATTCAAAGCGGGGCAGCGGTACGCGAATCGTGTCGCGTGGGTACGATTTTCAATTCGTGGTCGAGGTTCATACCGATGCAGATCGTAGGACGACGATATGACACCGGCGCCAGTGTGGTGGTGGAGCTCCTGGATGGGAAAATCAGGCGACTGGATCCAGCACCTGCCAGCGTCCCCACCGCCGCTTGGCCCTGGCTTGCGCCCGGCCTGATTGACGTGCAACTGAACGGCTACGCGGGCCGCGAATTTAACGATGCCGATTTGACTCCCGAAACGGTCGCGCGCATCACCTATGCTCAAGATGCACTCGCTTTGGCTGCCTACTGCCCCACCCTGACCACTCATCGCGATGAAATTTTTCGTCACTCCCTGGCGACGATCGCTGCCGCCTGTGAACAGGATCCTGGGATCGCTCGCCGAGTGGCAGGAATTCATGTTGAAGGCCCTTACATTTCTCCGGCGGATGGCCCGCGGGGAGCTCATCCACGCCAGTATGTCCGGCCACCGGATTGGGACGAGTTTCAGCGGTGGCAGGACGCGGCTGGCGGACGGATCCGCATCATCACGCTTTCCCCAGAATACGCAGAGTCGACCGAGTTCATTGCTCGGGCTGTACGGCAAGGAGTGCTCGTGGCCATTGGGCACACCCAGGCCAGCACCGAGCAGATTGCCGCGGCTGTGGCGGCTGGCGCCACCTGCAGCACGCACCTGGGCAATGGTGCTCATCCACTCATCCGTCGCCATCCCAACTACATCTGGGATCAATTGGCCGACGATCGCTTGTGGGCCTCGCTAATTGTCGATGGCCACCACTTACCGCCCGCTGTCGTGCAGTCGTTCGTGCGCGGTAAGACGGCTAGCCGCTGTCTGTTGGTGAGCGACATCACGGGGATGGCCGGCATGCCACCCGGTATCTATGAAACAGGGCCTTTGGGAGCGATTGAGGTGCATTCCGACGGAACGCTCCATCCGGTCGGTCACGCTGAACTGCTCGCCGGTGCCGCCTTACCGCTCTACGTCGGCGTGGTGAATGTGATGCGTTTCGCTCAGGTCGATTTATTGACCGCGATCCACATGGCGTCGCTCCATCCCGCCCAGTGGCTCCAGCGCCCTCCGCCCGAGCTCGCGGTCGGTGCACCAGCCGATTTGATCCAATTTCACTTGGACTTGGAGTCGACGGCCCCAGCTACTGCGGCTTGGCAGCATCAAAGTACGATCCTGGCTGGCCAAGTGGTAGCGGGTGAAGCGTTCGCCGGCACAGCGGTCGACAGTTGAGCGGTCGACAGTTGAGCGGTCGACAGTTGAGCGGTCGACAGTTGCATGAATCCTGGTCGGCAAAGAAGGAAGGATGAACAGGAATGACGAAGCGGGAAACGACGGAAGCGGAAGCGGCCCGAGGACTGGGAACTTCCCCGCTGGCCACGAGTAGTAAGGCCAGCGAACGTGCCGGCAGCGCTGCCAGCGACAGTCGCCGTCCCGCCGTCGTGCTGCTCAGCGGCGGTCTCGATTCAGCCACGGCTTTAGCGCTAGCCCAGCAAGCGGGGTTTCGCCCGTATGCGCTGAGTTTTCGGTACGGGCAGCGGCATGCGGTAGAACTGCAAGCGGCGACGGCGATTGCGCGGCAGGCGGCCGTGGCTCGGCATGTGATTCTCGATATCGACCTGCGGCAATTTGGTGGCTCGGCTCTGACCGCCGACATCGCGGTACCAAAACATGATCGCGCGGAAGAGATTGAATTGGGAATTCCCGTAACCTATGTGCCCGCTCGCAACACCATTTTTTTGTCGATGGCGCTGGCGTGGGCCGAAACACTGAACTGCGGTGATATTTTCATCGGCGTCAATGCCCTGGATTACAGTGGCTATCCCGATTGTCGTCCGGAATTTATCGAGGCTTTTGAGACGCTGGCAAATCGGGCGACCAAGGCGGCGGTGGAGGGCACTCAGCGTGTCACCATTCACGCGCCGCTCATTCATTGGTCGAAGGCCGAGATCATTCGTCGCGGCACGGAGCTCGGCGTCGACTACTCGCTCACCACCAGCTGCTACGATCCCTCGGACCAGGGCTTAGCCTGTGGCCACTGTGACTCGTGCCTCTTACGCCGCAAGGGATTCAGTGAAGCTGGCATCCCCGACCCCACTCGCTATCAAACGCCTCAGCCCGGCGCCACTTAAGGCTGCGTGTCGGAACTTTCTGCCGACGTCTCTTAAGGCTGCGTGTTGGAACTTCCTGCCGACGTCCCTTCCGGCTTCGCATCGGATTCGGACTCGGGCAGGGCGCGAGGAAGAGGCTGTAGGAACCAGCCGGAGACGTTTAGGGTGCGGGGCTTTTTGGGCGGATAACGGTAATCGGAAAGTAGTTCCACCGACCAGCGACAGGCTAGACCGATTTCGGAATACTCGCCGTCTTGATCGGCGAATTTTCGTAGCAGTTCCACCTGAGATGCGGCTTTCAATCGGCCCAGTCCCACGGCCGACATTAATCGCACATGGTGCACTTCGGGCGGTGTCGTGCCGGCATCGGCCAAGCGGGCCGCAAATAGTCCCACCAAATCACTGCTCGCTTCTCCCTCATGCAGCCAAGCTAAGGCCCAGCAGGCCGCGCCCCGCATCTCGCCCGACAGCGATAGATTCTTGGGGACGAACTGCCGCATCAGCGGTTCCGCCTCTCGGTATCGCAGCTCGCCGAACGTTTGAAAAATCTGAGAGCCTTGTGAACCGCCCCAAGCCGGCGGATTAGGGGCCGTCATCCCGCGATAGAGCACCTCGGCATGAGCCAGCATCGGCGCCAGTGTCTCGGGCACTCGCAGCTTACGCAATGCCCAGGCACTGGCGATCGCCACCTCACCACGCTGCGATTTCAGCAGTTCCACCAACCGGCCGGCGGCGGGTTCATGATCGAGCGTGCCCAGGACCAGCGCCGCTTGCTCTTGACCACGCCAAGCATCAGCCCGCAGCGCCGCAATTGCCTGCTCGATCACGATGTCTCGTAGCGATTCCGTGGCACCATCTCGCGCTAACGTGGAAGCGACGAACTGGCGAATCGTGGGGTTGCGATCACTCAACAGCGGCCCGAGTAGTCGCACCGAGTTAGCATCATGAGGTCGCGCTACGAGCTCGGCCGCCAATTTGCGCACTCCGGCATCGGCATTTCCGAGCGATTTCTGTGCGATCGCCAGTGCGGCCGCAGCCTGCAATTGATCCAAACGCCCCAGGGCCGCGGTCGCAATCGAGGGCTCTGGATCAACGGCCAGCGTTTGTAGCTGCTGCACCGTCGACTCGCCTTGATGCCGCAGAATCAGCCGCAGCGCCAGCAATCGCCCGAGGAACTCGGGACGATGCTTGCTGGCCATGAGCTGCGTAGCCACGTCGGTCATCCCGGTATCGACAATCTGCCCCACCGCGCGCGCCGCAGCGCCTCGCACGTCCAGATCCTCATTCCCATCGACAACCAACTTCCGCAGCGGCTCGACGGCTGCAGGCTCTCGTAGCTGTCCCAGCGCGTCGATTGCCACCAACAGTAATACACGCGGCGTCTCGGGGCGACTCAGCCGCGCCAACCAGTCGTCCCGCAGCGTCTTATCCTGCCACCGCGCCAGCGCCGGTTCCACGACCTGTTTGAGCGCTTGCCCGTGGGCCGAGGCGGCCGCCGCCATCTCACCGGCTGCCGACTTCGCTTGTAAGTTGATTAATGTCCGAGCGGCCGCTTGTTGCACCAGCGGATCGCGGTCCTGAAGCAGCTTGGTGATCGTCGGGATGGTGGAATCGAGCCCGGTCATGCCTTTTTCGATCGCAATGCTGATCGTCTCAATCGCCATCCGCCGCGTTTCCGCTTCCTCACGTTCCAAAGCCTGTAACCAGACTTCTTTCAAATCCCGCGCAAACTTGAGCGTATGCCCTGCCATCTCCAGGAGCGGGTCCTGGTACATAATGCTGTCCACGACCAGCTTAGCAGCAGTCTCTTTAGCAGCAGGCGCAGCAGCAGTTGGCGCGGCAGCAGTTGGCTTGTCATCCTCTGCAGCGCCCGTCGCCGGCAGCCCATAGCCCAGCCACAACAGCGTCAGAAGCAAACGGAAACCAGCTGGCAAAAAGCAAGATTTCATGGAAGTGCCGTGAAGGAAATTAGGCGATGACAACGAGCAGCGATCGTGACGTTCAATCACTGCCAAATCCGTGAACGAACTCTAGGCGGGCTTCAGCAATCGCCACACACGCAGCGACATCACTAGCAGCGAAACCAGGCTGACGAAGCCAGCAACCCACCAACTGAGCGGCGTCAGATTGTAACGCTCGAAGCCCGGCATCCCGATGACGCTCAGGGCTGCTCCCATGGGATTGATCGCCAGCACTCGCTGCACCAAGTCGTGTCCAAACGGTGCTTCGCGACCGAGCCAGACCAGTAGCGGTCCCAGGAACAGCACCATCAAAATAATGTAAACGGTAACAGTGGCCGCCGCAGTGCGATTGATCCAGCATCCCACCGCGGCACTCACCGCCATCGTGTAGATCACCGTCAGCAGCAAGCAGATCATCACTTGATAGACCTGCTGCAGCATCGTGGGTTTGATAAAAATCATGACGATGTAACCGGGAGCGGTGGCGAACAGAAGCAGCACGACGGTCCAAGCCACACTGGCAAGTTTTCCGGTGACAATTCGCCAGCCAGGCAACGTGGTCATACGCAGCAGATTCCAACCGCCGGATTCCACTTCGTTGCTGATGAGTCCAGCGGCCAGGCTGGGAGTGATCAACACCACCAGTGTCACTTGCAGGAGGACCAGCAGACCACCGATCGTCTCCACGCCCCAGTCCATCGTGCTGGTGGTGGCCGCGAAGGTCATCAAGAGCGAAACCACGGCGCAGATGGCGACGAGTCGCAAGAGCCAGTGGATACGGCCGAAACGCCGCGTGCGAAACTCCTTCACCATGATGGGATTCAGAAAGAACGGAATGCCCGCCGAGCGTCGCTGCGGGTCGACCAGGAAAAACAATCGCCGCAGGCTGCGGACACCGAGCGACTGATCGTTCGTGATCTTGCCTTGTGATCGCGAGCGATCAAAGATGCGGTGGTTCAGTTGACGCAGCGTGAGCAGGATGACGCCCGCGATGAAGATGCTGCTGGTGACGAAGAATTCGCGGGCCCCAGTATCGGTCTCGAGCAGCCCCTGCGAACCAGCGCTGCCCTGACCCACCAAGTGCAGAATGACAGGCAGGGGCGAGAGGCGCCGCAGCAAGAAGGCGCTTTCGATCATCGCCGTCACGATGTACGGCGACAGCGTTTCGCCGAACATTTCTCCCACGAACCGCGGCAACTCCCCGGCCGACGCACCGCCCGCTTGTCCTTGCATCAGGTAGTGAGGCGCGAGCGTCAAAAAACAGACCGCAAATAACAACCCGTAACTGATTCGCACCGCCGCATCGGGTGATTGCGAGTAGGTGCTGACGAGTAATCCGAGGGCCACACTTTCGATCGCCAGGACCGCCAGCACGGCGTAGAGCAGCCCCACATCGCCCCACAAATCGACACCGCCCATCGCATAGCAAGCGGCTGCCGCCGGTAGACTGGTACACAAAATCACGGCAGCAAACGCCAGTACTCCGAGTAGCTTTCCCAGATAAATCAGGGGCGGCGATAAGGGTGAATTCAAGAGCAACAGCAGAGTACCTTGGATTCGCTCTTTGACGATCGACGTCGCGGGAAAGGCGGGCACCAACAGCAGCACTCCGCCCAGTAATCCGAACGCGAAAATCTTGTAGACCTCGCGCGCCTGAGCACCCGATAGGTCCACGATGCCAGTGCTGGGCCAGCGCACCAGAACCAGCAGGGAAAACAGAGCAGCGGATGCCAGAATCGCCACCAACGCGCGCGGCGAACGGAGAATGCTGAGAAATTCACGTCGCATGATTGGAATCATGAGGCACTCCGTTCGGCTCGAGTTACCGACAAGAACGCATCTTCGAGGTCCTTGGGAACTTCCCGAAACTGCGCGACGGAAATGCGCTGATCGATCAAGCGCGCTAGCAGCGAGGATAGCTCTTTGTCGGAGCGCTGGCTGTCAAAACGGACAATGGCTTCGGCGGCTACCGGTGCGACGCCACCTCGTTCGGATTCCTGCAATCCCTCCCGCAAAAGCTCCGCCGCCCGTGTCACATCCTGGCCGTCGACGAGCTGTACTTCAAAGGTGCGCTGCTGACGAATGTCGCGCATGATTTGATCCAACGCCCCAAAGGCTCGCAGCTTGCCCTGAGTAATAATCGCGACCACGTTACAGATGCGCGACAGTTCGGGAAGAATATGGCTGGTAACGATGAGCGTCTTGCCCATCTGAGCCAGCCGCAGCAGCAGCTCGCGCATTTCAATACGGGCTTGAGGGTCCAGCCCGTTCGCGGGCTCATCAAGAATCAGCACTTCAGGATCATGCAGCAACGTGCGGGCCACGCCCACGCGCTGCCGCATGCCGTGGCTCAGCGATTCCACATACCGATCCTGCATGTAGGTGGAGCCGGTCGTATCCAGCACCTCGGCGATGCGTCGAGTGCGATCGCGTCGCGGAATACCAAAGGCGGCACCGAAAAAATCGAGATACTCACGCACTCGCATGTTGTCGTAGGAGCCGAAGACATCCGGCATGAAACCGACGAGTCGCTTGATGCGTCGTGCGTCCGTGACACAATCAGCCCCGGCGATCGTGGCCGAGCCGCTGGTGGGACGCATGACACCGACGAGGATTTTGATGGTCGTCGTCTTGCCCGCTCCATTGGGACCAATGAAGCCGAGAATCTCTCCTCGATTCAACGAAATACTGAGAGAATCGAGTGCTGTGAATTCGCCGAAACGCTTCGTCAGCGCTTTGGTTTCAACCACGGGTCCGAAATTGGCCGTCATAGGGATTCACTTATCAGTCGTTGGTTAAATACGAAAAACAAGGCGTCCAGGAACCGCTTAGGGAGCCGTCTTACCGGCCACACTAAGTCGTAGGAAATCAATCTGCCACGTGCTGTTGCCAGAGTTCGTCGCAGCGGGGTTTTCACCCAGAGCGGGTTTCTGTCGAGCGGCGATGGCTTCTAATTCCTGATGAGTTTTGGTGACTTCCAAAGCAATCCGCACTCCACCTTGTTGATCCAATCGCAGTTGTTCGCCGGTCAGCTCAATGGTCAGCAGACCGGATGGATCTTTTTCGGTGCGTACCACTTGATACTCACCATCCACAACCGTGGAGAGGATGAGGTTGCGCGTTGGGACATTGAGACGAATGGTGAGCGTCCCGCGTTCGAGCTGACACGGTAACACCTCGGCAGGCACCTGGAACCGCAGCACCGTTTCGGTCGGTGTGTTGAGCCCTTTCACCCATTCACCGGTCCGCGCATTGAAGGCGGTGGAGCGACCTTGACGACCGGCGACCGACGAGACGGACAGAAAACTGGCCGGCACCACAAATTCCGTGTCGCTCGGCGTACGCACGAGTTCAAAGGGAACGACATGCACCGCTCGATTACGCCGCTCGAAACCCTCGGGTAACTGCAGCGTCGGCTCGGCGTCCTCCGACCAGTAAACCAGACTCGGACGTCGCGGAAACGGAAACCCATCGGTCGAGGTGAAGAGTTGCTTGAGCGCGTCCGACCGCCAGCGCTGCTCGTCACTCAGGAGCGTTTCCGCTGAATACTGGCCAATCGCCAGCACGTCAGCGGGGGTCACGGTGAGCTGTCCGTCGGCAGTCATCGTGACGGCCGCTGAGAGATTGGGGAGGCTGACGACGAGTGGATCAAGTACCGGGTTGGGCTGTTGCTGAACGGCGGAGGCTGCTGGCGCGGACTCGGGCCCTTCGCCTCGGTTGAGTTGGCCTTGTAAACCATTCGCGGTGAAGCTGCCACGGAGCGACACGGGGCGACTGGACGTGCGCGAGCCGACAAACGAGGCGACGCCAATGCTGCCTGCGCGTGAGGTGGCATTTTGCGTTTCTACGGCATCGTTATCCGTCCAAACTTCACGGCGCACTTCCGCATCGGCCTGCGTTTCGGGATACATGAGAAACCGCTCCGTGGCCTTCCACTGCACGGGCCGAGTTTGTTGGTCATAGATGGCGGCCAAGCCATCCACCAGGAATTCATCGGTCTCCGGAGTCACTCGTACCAGTTCAAAACTGGCGATGGTGGGCGGCACTTGATGTGAACTGCGCTGGCCGATAAAGACCAGCACTCCATCGGACAGGAGCGCTGCAAGTGGTACGAACCAGGTCAGATCCGCCAGTCGAGTTCGGCGCCAGAGCACGAGGATGCCGCCGAGCAGTAAAAACCAGAATCCGCCGAGCGTAGCGAGTGGCAGCCAGCGACTGGGAATCGAGTAACCGATTTGCTGCTGGACGGCGGCTTGAAAATCTTTCGCATTAAACCGCTCATCGCGGCTTATGAAAAACCGGGAGGCTAAATGCCGCAGCGCCTTGGTGTGTCCTTTTTCAAATTCTGGTCGCCAGCCGCGTGCCCCCAGCGTCGTGATCAGCACTTCACCCTCGCCAAAGGGAACGGAAATGGCCGCCGGCCAACCGTTCACTCGGCACGGAATGTTCGTGGCCGTCGTGAGGACGCGCACCATCGGCACGGGCGTCTCAAAATCACATTCGTCCACGGTGAGCGGTTCATCGAGTCCGCCTTCGGTTTGAATCGTGTATTGATCCAGTTCCACTTGATCGACAATTTCCAGGCGTGCGGCATCGCCCAGAATGATCCGCACCGTTTCGAGGTTCAGGGTGTCGAGCGACAACCACAGTCGGCCGCCTTCACGCAGCCAGCCACGGAGCGAGTTGAGTCCGGCGGAGTCGCGTGTAATGCGATCGCTCGTGACGACAAACTGATCAAAGCCTTGCAGTACTTGGGACCAGGGAGGCAGAAAGTCGCCATGCATATCATTGGCGCTTTCGTCGAGTCCGATTGCGACTCGGGCAGCCATCATCGTGTCCCAGGAATCGCGATCAACCTGGAATTCCTCAGGTTTTCCGACCGGGTTGGGTTGTCGTAAGACGCTGGCCGTTTTCACGGGTCCATGACTCACCCCCACCAAGTGCTCCGTCATCATCGGATCACCCGCCTTACGCTGCAGCACTTCGCGGGGCGACTTGGGGTCGAGTGCCAAGGATGTGTAGCGATGCCGTTCAACTTGCTGGGGGATGCCGGAAGGAAAACGAATCGGCAACCAGGTTTGTCGCACGGACTG
>JBJSXJ010000166.1:0-23742 GCA_046086325.1 Planctomycetota bacterium
AGCGGATTATTTGCGTAGGTCGTCCTCGAACTCACACCGATCCACGCCCGTGGAGGGGGTAGGATTCGAACTAGGTGGGTTCGAATCGTAGTGGAAATCAATGCCGGAACAGAGATATCGGGAATGCTCGCGTCGTCCCTCGATATAAGATTCTTGGGCCGAAACAGACTCTCACTCCATCCAATGATTGCTCGGCTCGCAAGTGCCTGATATAATTCAACTTCGGATCGACGCGAGCTTGCGTGATAGGCTGCATTGGTGCGGTCTACAGAGTTTAGGCTGATCCGTATAAAGACAAGTTATCCCATTCGCAATAATTCCTGATTTCTGGACAACAAAGCTTATTCACCTTGGCTGACATCACCATAAAGATTGAGCGTCCCCGTATTGACGAGCTGTTCGCACCCTACCGCACTCTAATCGGCCACGACTTTGAAGGCTATCGAAACCACGTGTACCGTTGCGTGACATACGCGATGTACTTTCTGGATAACTCGCCGGAATACGAGCAGATTGTGGAAACCGCGTTCGTTTACCACGACATCGGGCTTTGGACAGATCAGGAGTTGGCCTATTTGGAGCCCTCAGAAGCTGTCGCTCTCCACGACAATGAGAAATACGGTTGGGGATTGGACCCAGACGCTTTGCGTGGCGCGATCCATTGGCACCACAAGTTGTTCAAGTACAAGGGAATGCACGCGGACGTAATTGAGGCATGCCGAAAAGCTGACTGGATAGACGCAACGAAAGGTTGGTGCCGAAAGGGAATCCGTCGATCCGCCATCGCCAAGGTTGAATCCGCATTTCCTAATTGTGGGTTTCACAAAACCCTCCTGCGTTTGGCCAAGGATTATGGAGGATCAACGCTTGTTGGAGGTTTGAAAGTAATGCGCGGAATCGTAAAATGGTGACTCGTTCGGGAGTTCGTGGCATAAATCGGCTAATGATGACCGTTTCCGGGCACCCTCGCCACAACACCTAGCACTCACCCCTCCACCATCACCTTCTTCACGCCGGCCGCCCTGGCGAAATCATCCTCAGTGACCAGCAGGTAACTCTGCTGCGCGATGCGCGGTGAATTACCAAGCCAAGAGCAAACCACGTGCAGCGGGAACTCACGCTGGAGTTCTGTTTGCCGGCTAGCTCGCATCGAGTGAAACAATCGTGGCCAGGGCCAACGGCCCGACGATGAGCCACGGCCCCATCAAAAAGCAGTGGATGAATGGTGGGCGAACCACACGAGTCGGACGAATGGTCTCCAGGGCTGAGGAGCGACCCGATCGCCGACTCAGGGGCCAAGACCGAAGGCGCGGCAGTCCGCCAACTCGTGGACTGCCGCCCTTCCAACTTCGGGATTGGCACCTACGCGCTAAACCTTCGCGGCACGAGGCCGCGATCCGAATGGCAGGATGCCCTCAATAATTCGCTAACTAGCGGCCCGCAAAATTCCAGTTGCCGTTGAACCAGGACAGAGCGACCGCTCAATCCGGTGCGACCACACTGTGCTTCTGATGACTTGAAATCCTCGACTCCTGCGATTATCACTGCTAAGATAACCCTGGAGGGTTGATCTATGTCGGTTGAAACGTTGATTTGCAATCTGACTCAGGACGAAAAGCGTTTCGCATTGGAATTGCTTTGGTCCTCGCTTCGGGCTGATGCCCAAGGGTACACGCCACCTGAGTGGCACGCTGAGGTATTGGCAGAGCGTATGCTGAACCCCTCTTCAGAACCTTCGAAACCGTTGAGCGAAGCGATGGAAGACGTCAGGCGGAGAGTACATGAACGTCGCTCTTCGTCCTGAAGCTTCGTCAGACCTTGTTTCCTCTGCGGCGTACTTCAACGATATCAGTGATGGTTGGGGCGACCATTTCCTCAATACAATCGAAGTCGACCTTGCTGATCTTCGAGAGGAGGCCGGAATCCATGCAATTCACCATGGATTACGGTGCAAATTCGCCAAAGTATTCCCGTTTGCAATCTACTATCGTGTCGAGACAGAGTCAGCGATCGTTTACGCAATCTTAAGTTGCCGAATGTCCCCGGATGGCCACAGGTCACTACTGGACCGACGTATGTAGTCCCGAGAGGTGTTTTGGCTCAGCGGGAAGTGTGGTATGTGCTTGCGAGTTTAGCGTAGTAATGAAGATGGACTGAAGGCTGTGTTACTGTAGCGGGGGCCAATCCCGAAGCTGGAAGGGCGGCAGTCCACGAGTTGACGGACCGCCGCGCCTTCGGTCTTGGCATCTGAGTCAACGCTCGGGGCGCTCCTCAACGTTGCCCGATCCTCCACTCAGGCCATAGGTGTTGGTAATTGTGGTCGGGTCGTCAGGCAACTGCTTTGGCGGCGGCGCGGTATTGCTCTCATCGCGCTCGCCGTGTGCTCTCGAACGCTTCCTCCAGGGTAGTGCGCAGAGAGTGCAGCGTCTTCATATGCAATGGGAGTCGACAAACGGATGGTTCATTACTAGATGATATAGATAAGCGGCAGCCATTTCAAAAATGTCTGCGTGCAGGTACTGACCGCCGAAGCTTGTCTCGGGTTGAGCAATGGCAGATTCGAGCAGACCGATATCTCGAATACCGTGACTGCCGCCGTAATTATCGATTTGATTTTGATGAGATTCGATGATGTCATCAAGGGTTAGGAACAACACGAGCTATTACTCCGCGAGCTTCTTGAACGCCTTGGAGTGTTTTGAATTCACCTTGGCTCGTGCAGCGCGAACCTTGGCTTTCTTGTCGTCAGAATCGACAGGCGCGATCCGAATGGACTTGCCATCAGTAGTCAATTCAACTTGGGACTCAGGTGCGATCCTGAGTAAATCCAAGATGGGACGATCGATCACAACCGCCCAGCTATTCCCATGTTTCACCAAATTCTTGATCATCGCCTCCCCTCCCCCCGCTTTCATCAATTTCAATGGTCGACCAATGTAAGTACATAATTGCTCTTGAGCTCCCTGAAGTCAAGGAACTTACTTCATTCTTTATCGACGCAAGAGACGATTCACGATCTGTCCTGGTTCACCGGCAACTGGAGTTTTGCGGGCCGCGAGCTAGCGAATTGGTGAGGACATCCTGCCACTCGGATCGCGGCCTCGTGCTGCGAAGGTTTAGCGCTTAGGTGCCAATCCCGAAGGTGGAAGGGAGGCAGTCCATGCGAGGGTCGACTGCCGCGACTTCGGTATTGGCTCCACAGTCGGCGCTCAGGTCGCACCTCCGCATTGCCCGATCCGTTGTTGGGTTGCGTCTCCGAAAAAGCCCGACGCCTTTTTTCCGATCCGTCCGGGTTTCGTGTGGGTCGACTGAAGTGGCCCCCAATTTAAGGCTGCCACGTGATCGCGGGAGTCTCGGAATCGTGCCGTCCTGGACGTCGAGTGTTCGGTTGATCCCCCAATTCCATCAAGGACCGAGGGTCCGACCAATCACCTAGCCCAGCCCAGCAGGCTGGGATAGGTGATTGGCCGAGCCGTTGGGCCTTGATTTGCTCTGACTCCTAGCCAGATTCCCGGCGTTCTGTAACTCCGCCACACATACTGATCCATCCATGCCCTTAACGTTTCGTCCTGCTGTTCGGACTGATGGCGTAAATCCAATCAGGATCCGCATGTCCCCTTTTCTTCAAGCCCGCGCACGCTTCAGTCGGATGAGCTGGAAACACTCCCAGAGAAATCGATCGACCCCTCCTCGTCCAACTGGCCCCTTTTGAAAGCGCCCTCACCGGGCCCCTTTTAAGCGTTCGCTGACAGCATCGTGCCATGCCGCTGGTTTAAATGGTTCGCGACGGTAAGATATGGAATGGAATTCAATACAGAGGTACTGCCATGTCAATTGACTTGCCCTTGGACAACATGACGCTCGTTGACAAATTGGAGGCGATGGAGGCTCTCTGGGCGGACATTTCGCGGAAACCAGCCGATCTGCCGTCACCTAGTTGGCACAAAGAAATCTTGGATGAACGACGGCAACTTGTCGCTGAAGGGAAACTGAAATTCCTCGATTGGGATACAGCCATAGCCGACCTACGAAAGGAACTGCGTGGACATTCGGTTACTTGAAACCGCGAAAGCGGATTTGCGAGAGGGCTGGAACTTCTATGAACAGAATGCCGTAGGGCTGGGCGATTAATTTCTTGACTGCATGCAGGCAGATGTATGATCCCTGAAAGTCTTCGCGGGCATCCACGAGATGGCTGACGGCTTTCATCGAATGTTGGCCAAACGATTTCCCTTCGCTTTGTACTACCTGATAGAAAGCGAGCTGATTGACATCTACGCGATCTTGCACTGCCGACGTGACCCCGAATGGATTGCCAACGCCTGGGCTCGTCGCGAACCAAGCGATGAACCGAAGTGCTAGAAAACCCGGAAGGACCGAAAATCATGGGTTTTCAGTACCGGCCGTTTCCGGCCACGAAAGCGGTAAAATGTCAACTAGGTGGCAACGGTTGGACAGACGGAAGCGGAGAGACCAGGCCGAAACAGCCAGACGCTCCAATCAATTATTGATCGCCTCACCTAGGAATAGTTCAATGCTCCGACCCGCTTCCCCACCGCACATCGTGGCGATTCTGATAGCGAGTGCTTTCTTGCTGCAGTCACTTGGGTATGTTTCCGGGCAAGAGACTTCAGCATCGATCAAGTTCCGCCATGAAAGTCGCGGTGAAGGCGTGGCGGATAAATGTGTCGCGGCACACTCGCCAAATAGGAAGGTGATGGTTCGGGTGACGGGAGAGCGATTGAGAGCGCAGGTACGACTGTTCGATGCGGTGAGCGATATGCCCCTCGGGCCCGCGATCGAACTGAAAGCTCACAGGATCACGGCGCTGGCTGTCAGTCCCGACAACAGCACGGTGGCGACCGCGATCGGGAATTTCAGCAACGATTGGGGAGAGGTTCGTGTCTGGAACGGCAAGACTGGTAAGGAGGTTGCCCAGTACAAGATGTCGCTTGCTGAAGGCCTGCCGCCGTTGGGAGAAGTGTTCCGGCTATCCTTCAGTGACGATGGAAAGACGGTAACGATCATCAGTGGGCCGCCGGGCGGAAAGTGAAAACATGACGTCGAACCAGCGGGTGCATACGAACGGCAGTCTCGTTCTCGGCAATGGCGGGCCTGTCCAATGCCGGTGCGCCCAGACGCACGCAGCCGCTGTTGGAGTTCCTTCTCCAGCAGCTGATTTCTTTGGCGAAAACTCCTTGGAAACCTGCGCGAGGCCTCCCAAAATCCAACGGCCTGACCAGCGGTCAACCCAGATGAACAAATGAATGGATCGAGTCAACGGATTTCGTCGGATTCGCTCAGTACCTCTTCGAGCAATTTACTCAAACGAAACTTCTCCGCTTGGGCTCGAATGTCGGCTTGCTGTGTTTCTGAGCTACTCTGAAAGATGCTGCGAAAGTCGCGGCGGCTGCGTTGACTTCCTTTATCGATCCAGATGAGTTTTGAGATTGCGGCATCGGTGCGAGCGACAACCGGCAGGAACACTCCAGTAAACAATTCCATCATCTGCGACCGTTGCAATTCACCAGGAATCAATTCCCTGGGATAGATGTCCAGCTTCAAGCTTTCAGTTTTGTCCAATAGCTGGAACAGATTACCGGACTGAACCGCCTGCCGTAGAACCCGCTCAGTGAATAAAAAGTCAGAACACTCCAGTTGGGTAAGCAGGTCCTCGATGCGAATCCTGGCCACCTCTGGCGAAACAACGATGTCGATGTCTTGAGTCAAGCGAGGCTCGCCATAAGCCGAACTAATCGACCCTCCCGTAATGTGAAAAGGAAGACCAATCGCTTCGGCGATGGCCACAAACTTGCCAATCGTCTTTTGAAATGCTTCAACGGGAAACATGGGCAAGCTGTTCCTGGATCAGTTTGACCACCTCTGGGTCGCGCTCGTAAAGCTGCAAAGCCACGTGCCACTTAACTTCTTCGTCCGACAAACTAGGTCGAGTATTTCGAATTCTGATGGCCATCTGTTGGCGAGTCCAAGCCAACATCGCAGCGCTTTGAGCTACCTTTTCGGCGGGGGGCATCGCTTGCCAGCGACGTTCGTATTCCATTTCGATGGCGGACTTTTCCAATTTAATATCCTTATTCCAGGTGCCCGTCACCGAGTATACGCGAACGCCTCGTACGAACAACAAGCAAGATCCTTCTAGTGCCTTTCCCACCAGTCCGTTCGCGTAATTCGGCTGGGTCTGCGATTTATACACATTCAAGAAGTTCACTGAGGTCCCGCGCGAGTCGGTCGATTTCGTCCTCGGTCGTGTCCCAGGCGCACATCAGCCGAATGCCGGTCTCTCCGATGAAAGTATAAAACCGCCAGTCGCGGGCTCGCAGGCCGGTGATCACGGCCGGGGGAAGATCGATGAAGACTGAATTCACTTGACGCGTAGTCAGGAATTTCAGGCCGGGGATTTGCCGCAGACGCTGTTCAAGTTGAGCGGCGCGACGGTTCGCGTGCTGCGCGTTGCGTAGCCAAGCACCCGACTCGAGCAGGCCAACCCAGGGAGCGGTGAGGTATCGCATTTTGGATGCGAGCTGCCCCGACTGCTTCACTCGATACGCAAAATCCGCAGCCAACTCACGGCGAAAGAAAATCACGGCCTCACCCACCGCCAAGCCATTCTTCGTGCCTCCCAAGCAAAGCACATCCACTCCGGCTTTCCAGGTGAGTTCAGCGGGAGCAACCTGCAGAGCTGCGATTGCATTGGCGAGTCGTGAACCATCCATGTGCAAGAGTAATTGATGACGCTGTGCCACCTCGTGCAACGCGTGTAATTCTGCGACGTTGTAGACGGTTCCCAGTTCCGTAGCCTGGGTCACACTGACCACTCGCGGCTTTGAAAAATGAACGTCACTGCGCTGCGTAGCGACGGCATCGAGGTGAGCTGGTGTCATGCGGCCCTCGGAGCCGGGCACCAGCAGCAGTTTACAGCCCCCCGTAAAAAACTCGGGCGCACCGCATTCATCGGTTTGCAAGTGCGATGTTTCGTGACAAAGAATACCGTGATAGCTACTGGTGAGCGTGGCCAGGGCGAGCGAGTTAGCGGCGGTGCCGTTAAAGACAAAAAACACCTCGCATTCCACTTCAAACAGCTCACGTAGCAGCTGGGTGGCGCGAGTGGTCCAGGGGTCGGCACCGTAGACGGGGGCGTGTCGAGCGTTTGCTTGGGCGAGGGCCTGCCACGCTTCTGGGCAGATTCCTGCGTAATTGTCACTGGCAAATTGCCGTTTCAGGGAACGATCTTCGCCAAAAAGTTCTGTCATAAATTCCAACCTGGCGTGAACCAAAGCGGGGTGGAGTGCGTTAAGATGTGGACCGTCGGAGGCGGATAGCCGACTACGCAACGTCTGCTCAATGAATGAACCAGACGCCGCCTGGCGGCCTAGCATGCCGACTGATTTTAACGACTGATTTTACCGACGGATTTCACGGACGAATTTCACGACTGATATCAACGAGTACTACCGACATGAGCAACGAAGATAATCCTGGAGTTCCTCCGCCGGAAGGTCAACCGCCCTCCGAGCAGGTGCGCGTGCAGCACATTTCCGCTCGAGTGCCCGAGCATGTGAGTCGGGGAGCGTTCAGTACGGGGCTCATCGTCATGACGGGGGGCACGGAGTTCATTTTAGATTTCATTCAGAACATTGGTCATCCGCCTCAGGTTGCCGCGCGGGTGATTGTGCCTCACGGCGTGATGCCGCAGTTCATCCAGGCGCTCAAGACGAATCTGGAGATGTACACTCAGCGATTCGGTAATCCACCCGAGTTGCCTCGTCCGCAGCCTGGTGCGCGTCAACCCTCCGCTCAGGAAATCTACGATGAACTCAAAATGCCCGATCATTTGTTGAGCGGTGCGTATGCCAACGGCGTGATGATCGGTCACACACCCGCCGAATTCAAACTGGACTTTCTCACAAATCTGTTCCCACATTCGGCAGTTTCGTGCCGAGTTTATCTGGCAGCTCCGCAGGTGCCTCGCATCCTGGAGTCGCTGAATGGGACCTATCAGCAGTATCAGCAGCGTTTGCGCCAGCCGCCGCAGCCACCGGGACCACCGGCGAATGGCCCTGGCGAAGGCACTGAGTCGCCGCCGCAGGCGTAGACGTACGGATATTCATTCCATGTCGTCCGACGAGCAACTGATTCCGCGACGTTGGTATTGGGTGAGGCGCAGTGATGGCAGCCTCGCCCCCTACGTCTTCCACCGCTTGCGATACGAAGAGGCGCCCGCTGTTTGGGTAGCGGAATTTTTCGTGGGCAGTTTTATTCAGACGTTTCGTTTGAATCAAGTCGTGGGTGAATGCCGCATGCCCAAGACCACGCCGGAATCATCCGGTTCCTCACCGTAGCGATCCGGTGGTGGCGAAGTGAAGTTCCCAAGCGTACGCCTGGATGGAACGCGATCGCGAAAAAGGTAGCGGAACGGCGTAAGCCGTCCGGCCGCGAAGCTGGGCGCTTCAAAATCCCGCCGCGCCGATCTAAACTAGCGAACTTTCCTACTCACCTTCGAGGGCTAATATCCGTGTCCATGCAAACGCTGTTTTCGTTGGCTTCCGCGCCGCGTCGTCGATCCTGGGGAGTTCTGTGCACCTGGGGCATTCTGGGGATCGGTCTGTTGCTGGCTGGCTGTAATTCCAATCCAGCGCCGACGCCGTCGAAGACGGATGTGTCGGCGGACGATGCGAAAAAGTATCAATCAGGTGACAAGCCGACGAGTGAGGGCAAGCCGACGGTGGCCTTCGTTACCAACGGAATCGCCTCCTTCTGGGTAATTGCTGAAAAGGGAGCGAAAGCGGCGGGTGCCGAGGCGGGTGTGAATGTGGAAGTGCGGATGCCAGCCGCGGACGGAGCGGTTGCCAATCAGAAGCGCATGGTCGAAGAACTGTTGGCGATGAAAGTGGATGGCATCGCGATTAGTCCGATTGATCCAGACAATCAAACAGATCTGCTCAATGAAGCTGCCGCTCAGACCAAATTGGTCACGCAAGATGCGGACGCCCCGAAGAGCAACCGTTTGGCCTACATCGGCATGGACAACTATCAAGCCGGTCGCATGTGCGGCAAGCTGATCAAGGAAGCGAATCCCAACGGCGGTAAGGTTATTCTATTCGTCGGTCGTTTGGAGCAGTTGAACGCTCGGCTGCGTCGCCAAGGTGTGATCGATGAGTTGTTGGATCGCTCGCCCGATGCCAGCCGCAACGATCCCAATGACGGCGAGATCAAGGGCGAGAAGTTTACGATTCTTGACACTCGTACCGACAACTTTGATTTCGCTGCCGCGAAGGCCTTACCCGAAGATGCGTTATCGCGCTATCCCGATGTCGACTGCATGGTTGGTCTGTTTGCCTACAACCCTCCGTACATTCTCGAAGCGGTGCGGGGAGCAAACAAGCTGGGCAAGGTGAAGGTTGTCGCATTCGACGAAGATGATGCCACGTTGCAAGCGATCAAGGATGGACATTGCTACGGCACGATTGTGCAGAATCCTTATCGCTACGGCTATGACTCGGTCATGCTGCTGGCCAAGATGGCGAAGGGTACGGCCGGAGAATTGCCAGCCGATCGCTTCTTCAACATCGATGCGCGGGCGATCAAGAGCGATAGCGTCGATGAGTTCTGGGCCGAGCTGAAGAAACTCACCGCTAAAGAATAATTATTCTCGGGTGGTGGCAGAAGGATTTAGCTTAGTGAGTTCCGCCGCGTCACGATCGGTACAACCATGAGTGCGACACCGTTGTTGGAGGTGCGTCATGTCACCAAACGGTTTCCCGGTGTGGTGGCGATCGATGATGTGAGCCTGACGCTGGGTCGCGGCGAGGTACTCGCCGTGATCGGCGAAAATGGCGCCGGTAAGAGCACGTTGATGAAGATTCTGGCCGGGGTGCAGCAGCCCGATGGCGGCCAGATTCTCATCGACGGACAACCAACAACGATCGCGACTGTTCGCCAAGCGATCGGACTGGGAATTGCTCTCATTCACCAAGAGCTCAACCTGTCCGACAATCTCGATGTGGGCGCGAATATATTTCTGGGCCGCGAGCCGCTGCGTTATGGACTGATTGATCGCCAGCGGATCGCGCGTGAATCGGCCGACTACCTCGCTCAGGTTGGGCTTGACTGTTCTCCACACGTGATTGCCGGGACGTTATCGATCGGCCAGCAGCAGTTGGTGGAGATTGCCAAAGCGCTGTCGGCGAATGCCCGCGTGCTGATCATGGACGAGCCGACGTCGAGTTTGTCGTCGCACGAAGCCGCTCGACTGTTTGAGGTCATCAAAACGTTGCGCGCTCGGGGCGTGAGTATCGTTTACATCTCCCATCGCTTAGGCGAAGTGAAGGAGTTGTCGGATCGAGTTGTGGTGATGCGCGATGGTCGCAATGCCGGCCTGCTGGAACGTGAGCAGATTCAGCACGAGGCGATGGTGAAGTTAATGGTGGGGCGCGAGTTGTCGCAGTACTATCCTCATCAGCAGCATCATCCGGGTGATGTCGTGTTGGAAGTAGCGGGGCTACGAACGCTGGCTTGGCCGAAGAAGGAATTGAATTTCCAAGTTCGAGCCGGTGAGATCGTGGGTGTCGCGGGACTTGTGGGCGCTGGACGCACGGAAATGCTGCGTGCCATTTTCGGAGTCGACCGGCGCGTGAGTGGTGAGATCAAAGTTGATGGTCGATCCATCGAACTTACGGATTGTCTCGATGCGATTCGCGCTGGGATGGCGCTGGTGCCTGAGGATCGCAAGCAGCAAGGGTTAGTGCTGGAGTGGGCGGTGCGAGAGAATATCGGCCTGGCGGGCTTGCGCCGCAATCAGGGCTGGGGTGGACGATTAAACTTTGCGGTGGAGCGTCAGGATTCGTGCGAGATGATTCGGCGGCTGCGAGTGAAAACTCCACATGATGGGCAGATCGTGCAATATCTGTCGGGCGGAAATCAGCAGAAGGTGGTCCTAGGAAAATGGCTCGCCTTGCAGCCTCGAGTCCTACTGCTCGATGAACCGACTCGCGGTATCGATATCGGTGCTAAGCAAGATATCTACTCGCTGATGGAAGAGCTGGCAGCGCAGGGCGTAGCGATCTTGTTTGTCTCCAGTGAAATGGAAGAGGTGCTCGGAATGTCGGATCGGGCACTCGTCATGCACGAAGGTCAATTAGCGGGCGAATTACTGCGGGCGGAACTATCGGAAGAAGCTGTGATGCGACTGGCGACAGGAGCTGTAGCGCGCTGAAATCAGTGGCTTCGCGACGTAATTAGAGAGAGTTTGATCTCGTTCAATTCAGATTGATGCACCATGAAGCGAATCTCCGGAATCTTGGGCTTATTGATCTATGTCTGTGTAGCGACGACGCTGCTCAGCGACAACTTTGTCGGCGCGTCGAATATGGAGAATATCGTCCGCTGGACCTCGCTTCGAGGAATTTTGGGAATTGGAATTGCGTTCGTCATCATTACGGGTGGCATTGAATTATCGCTCGGCTCGATGGTGGGATTGATTGGTTGTTTACTGCCGATGTTTTTAATGGGAGTGGAGAAAAGTTCGGCGGCCACGGCGCTGGCTTGGACCTTGGGCGTCATCGGAGGGGAACTTTTGGTGTGGGGGATCGGCTGGGAAATTTGGCAGCGACGGAAATCCCAGGCCAATATCACTCGAATCAAAACGCCGCTCGGGCTAGCCGCGATGGGAGCGGTGCTGGCGGTTTTGTCATTGGGGGTGAATCGTCTGCCGGCACCACACTGGATCGGACTAGTGTGCGCGGTGCTCTGGGCACTAGCCTTGGCGATGCATTTAGGGCTGCTGCATGGTTTGCTGATTACTCGCATGAAGTTGCAGCCGTTCATTGTGACGTTATGTGGCTGGCTGATTTATCGAGGACTGGCGCGCGGGATCACAGGCGATCAAACACAAGGTTTCGGAACCACCTACAACGAATCGTTGCGACTGATTGCGATTGGCAAACCATGTTCCGTTGCGGCTGTGGTAGTTGTCGCGGGGTTTGGGCTGGCGCTGTGGGCCTTGTGGAGTCTGCTGAGTGAACGGCGACAGCTAGCAGCGTCCACCGGTCAGAGCGGTAAGGTAACAAATGCGGCAGCGCCCGTTGCGAACTCGACGCTGATCGCC
The DNA here is from genome assembly GCA_046086325.1 of Planctomycetota bacterium. GTDB lineage: Bacteria > Planctomycetota > Planctomycetia > Pirellulales > Pirellulaceae > JBJSXJ01. The sequence goes on from JBJSXJ010000166.1 coordinate 12,125, forward strand.
ACTGAATCAACGCCGGGTCTATGGCTCTTCCTGATGACCACCGGTTTAGTATTGGCACTGGCCACGCTCAGCCGCTTTGTGATTCATGATGCCGTCGACTGGCAGCTAGCCGGCTTCAGTATCAAGGCCACGCCCGAGCAATTGCCAGCGGTGATTCTGAGTGCTTGCGGGTGGCTGGTGGTACCGATCGCCTTGTGGCTATTCGTGCGCACGTTGCGACTGGACTTCCGTGCATCGATCGTGCCACTCGTGGTAGCGATCGTTTCGAGTGGTCTATTGGCAGGTGCGATCTGGATGGCGCGGCAAAAAGATGATTGGTTTGGAGGACCATCCCCATGGAATTCGCGGCTAAAGATGACTGCGATCTTTGTGACGCTGGCCCTCGTGATGGGCAGCCTTACCTGGTTCGGTCAAGTAGCGGCGAAGCTGGGTAAGGCGAGTGCCCGGTTGCCGATCGTAGCTGCCGCCATCACCGCTCTGCTGTGGCTCATGACCCGGCAAATGGGAAGCACTTCCTTGGCAGAAACGCTACTGGGAAAAATGCTCGTGCCGGCACCGTTTTTCATTCTGCTCGTGCTGGCCCTACTGGCAGGCTTGTTGCTCAACTACACGATTCATGGTCGCTATTTGCTCGCCCTGGGTCGCAACGAACAGGCAGCTCGATTCAGTGGTATCAAAACCGATCGCTTGGTGCTCATGGCGTATATCTTGTGTGCTCTGGTAACGGGCCTGGGCGCCGTCCTCTTCTCGCTCGACGTGAACTCGGTGCAGCCATCGGGCCATGGCAGTTCGTACGAGCTATTTGCGATTGCGGCGGCGGTGCTGGGCGGCTGTAGTTTGCGTGGTGGCGAAGGAACGATTCTGGGAGTGCTCATTGGTGCGGCAGTGATGCAAGCGCTCTTCAACGCCATCAACATCCTTGGCATCCCTTCGCGTCACGACTTCACCATCTTGGGGATGGTGATTCTGGTCGGAGTGATCACGGACGAGATTGTCAAACGCCTGGCCGCTCGCCGTCGCGCGCAAGCGGCAATGGAATAACGGGATGGAAAGCGATCAGAGCCTGCCTGAGCTGTTGGGCATAATGAGGCACCGGTTCGAATTTACTTTAGCTGAATCTCCCAGGTTCCGCTTTTCGGTCATCTCTATCTTTGCTAAGGTTTAGTGAGTTGAGTTGCCTAAACAGAACTGTTTAAAGGTGCTGACTTGGGGTAAACCACGGGGATGAAACGGAGTCAATTCATGGCCATCAGGCAGATGGCATAGTTTATGGCGGTTTCGCGTCTTTTACTGCTTAAAGGATTCATTTAGCCTCTGAAAAAGGACTGGCACTATGACTGTAGATGAAAAAGTAGTAAAAGCGATCGATTTAAAGACGCTCAAGCTACCAGCCTTTCCTCCCGTTTTAGAAATCGGATGCGAGGACTACGAAGATTCCACTGGTCAGCCTTCATTGCGATTTTTGGTTGTCTTTAAGCGGGATATAAACGAAAATCAGATTACAGGCGAGCAAGTTGGTAATATTAAGCGGGCCATTCATGATTCCCTGCTAGCCCATGGAATAACTAAGTTTCCTTATATATTTATTGCCACATCCGAAGAACTCGCCGAAGCGATTGACGAGGAATAAGGATGTACGACAACTTGATTGTCCTGGCCAGGACAATAGCGGAGATGGGTCCTAAAAGGCCCCGTCAGGCAAATTTGCGGCGAGCAGTCTCTACTGCTTACTACGCCGTGTTTCACTATCTGGTTGATGAGGTGTGCTGTGCACAAATCGGTACGCAGAATTCGCAAAGAGAACATCGAAACGCGGTCGCGAGAGCGTTTGTTCATACTTCGATGAAAGACGCATGTGTAGGTTTTGCTGGCGGAACTCTCAAAGGCTCAATTATCAAGGGTTTGCCTCGCGATGCAGATGGTAACTATCCGATCCCCATTGAAATCCGGAATATTGCCAGCACTTTCGTCGAGTTACAGGAAAAACGCCACTTGGCCGACTATGATTTATCGGAAACATTTCGGAAAGTCGAAGTGCTCCGATTAATTGAGCAAGCTGAACTGCATGTTAAGAAATTTCAGGAGCTTGCACCCTCCGACACTCGTAGGTTTTTCTTGGCATGTCTCTGGGCTTATAAAGAACTTAAAAATCGATAAGGGCAAGCATGACTGCCTTTACCTTTAGATTGCCGGACAGTTTGCAATGGCTGGTTGTTAGCGGGCTCTGTTCAATTCCTTAACCCAGCATGCGTTCGAGTTGTTTGCGCATTTCACCTTCGATCATGCCGCGCATGAGCATGGCGGCGAATGGCACTTGGCATTGCACTCGGGCCACGGCCTCTTCGACGACGAGCGTGCCTTGGATGCGTAGTCCGCGAGCGGTGAATCCATAGCGCAGCTCATTAGCCTGCCATTCACCCTCGACATTCGACAACTCACCGGGGAAACGCTGCTGAATGTTCGTCAGGAATTCGTTGAGTCGATCGATGGCGGGTTGTTGGCCGAGAGAATGCGATACTTGAGTGGAGAGGCTGGGCATGGGAGTTTTTGGGTTTCGTGGGTAGGAGGTTAGTTGTTAGTTGTTAGTTGTTGGCCTACGAGTTGGGCGAGTGCGGCGACGAGTTCGGTGCGGAGGGGGCCGGTACGGTCGCCCTCGCAGACGGCGCCGCGCACGGCGATGTAATCGGGGTTCAGTGGCAGGAGCTGCGGGATCTGCTGCAACGAGAGTGATCCACCGAGGACGCAGAGGAGACCGGCGGACTGGACGTCGTGGCAGAAATGCTCGAGCTCATTGAGGCTCCACAAATCCAGCAGGCTACCGTGCGTCTTATCGAAGGTATCGACAAGGACAGCGGCGCAGCGTAACTGCTGTGCGGCGGTGAGGATTTGGTGGCGAGTGGGCGCGGCTGCTCGATCGGCATCGGCGTACGCAACCGCGACGGGTTGAACGGTGGGCGGAAGCGCCTGGATTACGGCGGACCAGCGTTCGAGCCAGTCGGGCCAACTACGCGAATGGGCTAGCCCCACCTTGGCAAATTGAAACCCAGCTGCCAGTCGCGCTCGCTCGGCACACGCCGGTTCGTGCAGTTCACCGAGTGCTACGCTGAGTGGCACACTGCTTGGCAGAGCAGCTTGAATGCTGGGCCAATCGGCGGGCGGGACGGCGCCGAGCGATCCCTGTCGGGGCTCCTTCAGGTCAATAAGCTGCGCGCCACCCCGATGAGCCGCTTGTGCTTCTTGTGCATTGCGAACACTCACGAGTAACCGAGTCACGCATCGATTCCTGAGGAGGTTTGAGAGGGCATGAAGCGGCGTAGCTGCTGAGCGAGCATTTCACATTGGCCGGTCGCTTCACACTGACTGGCGGTTTCGCAGCCAGCCGCTTCATCGGGATGGCAGGGTGGCTGAGACGTGGATGACTGGAGCGACGCATCGATGGGCGACTCGCCGCGTCGCTGACGATGAGCGGCTACGAGTCGTGAATTCAGGGATTTCAGCAGTTCACCGGTGATTGGTTCGCACCAAGTTCCATACAGAATGATGTATCCCCCTTCCCACTTGCCCAGGCGCGGATTCACGGTGCGTTGCTGCCAGTCGACAGCAGCTTCGGCAAGTCGCACGACGATCGTGGAGGCGCGAGTGGAAGAATTCGAAGTGGCGGCGGGATTTGCTGCACTCACCGTTCGCTGGGCAGGCAACGTGGGCTGCACGGTTGTCTGTCCTTTAAAAAAAACTTCCACGATCTCCAGCGGAACTCGGATCGGCTTCAGGTCCTGGAGATAGACGAGCAGTTCATCGCCCTCCTTGGCCAGTCGTGGCAGGCGGGCCAGGACGAGTAACGAGTAGGCGGTTCCCAGGGAAATAATTGGCAGGGATAAGCCAATTAGCTGCGTGAATTCGCTCCATTGATAGTGTCGAGCGAGTAGGCAGAGTGTGAGGCCACCGACAGCAACCAGTGCCAAGACGGCCAGACCTGGCCAGAACACTCGGGGATTCGCACGCAACCAAACCTCTCGCATACTCTCACTCAATACCAACCAGGTGTCTGGAATATCGCCCGATTTTCCGTAGAATCTGCCTTGTGAATCACGAGATTATAACCACTGACGACGAACTTCGCGACTTTTGCCGCTCGATTGAACGATCGCAGCGCATCGCTTTCGATACGGAATTTGTCTCGGAGTACAGTTATCGTCCGGAACTGTGCCTTGTCCAGGTGGCCGTTGACGGACGACTCATTTTGATCGATCCGACCGTGATCGAGGATGTGGCTCCGTTTTGGCAAGTCGTCGCGGCAGCGGGGCACGAGACGATCGTGCATGCGGGGCGCGAGGAGTTTCGATTTTGTCGCCAGGCGACGAAATCGCGTCCCGCGGCACTCTTCGATATTCAAATTGCTGCTGGACTCGTCGGCCTCGAATACCCTGCCGCTTACGGCACGCTGACCTATCGCTTACTAAACAAGTCACTCGCCAAAGGTGAGACTCGTACCGATTGGCGTCGTCGTCCGCTGAGCGCCGCACAGCAAGAATACGCTCTGCTCGATGTCATATTCCTCGAACGGATGCGCGACATTTTGTGGGAGCGGCTAGAGCGGCTGGGGCGTATCGACTGGTTCAAGGGTGAAATGGAATTATGGCAGCAGCGGATTGAGGAGTACGAAGAGGGGGAACGCTGGCGACGACTCGGCGGTATCACAGGCTTCTCGCCACGACACCTGGCACTCGTCAAGGCGATCTGGCATTGGCGTGACGACTTGGCCGCGTATCGCAACTGGCCGACCAAGCGTATTTTGCGAGATGATCTGATCATCGAGTTAGCTCGGCGAGAGTCGGCAAAACTACCGGATATTCGTTCTGTCCGTGGACTCGAACGCGGCGATTTGCAAAAGCACTTGGAACGTCTCTCGCAAGTCATTGCGGCGGCGATCGAGCTGCCGGTGGAAGAGTGTCCACAGCCGCTCCCACGATCCACTCGACCCCAACTGAACTTGCTCGGACAGTTCTTGCACACCGCCGTATCAAGCTTGTGTCGCGAGGCGAATTTGGTACCGTCCATCGTGGGCACGGTGGAAGATGTACGTGATCTGATCGCTTATCAGCTTGATATCGCGAAGGCTCGTAGCGGCTCGCCACCTGTCTTGGCTACAGGTTGGCGAGCGGAGGTGATTGGTTGCAAGATCGAACAGTTGCTAGCTGGCGAACTATCGATTCGCATCAAGAATCCTCTGTCCGATGAACCACTAGCGATTGGCTAGCGGTCGAGCACTATTGGCAGCTCCACCAAAGAAGCGGCTAGTGCCTTCCGAGACGAGTTGTGTTTCGGAGTTGTCACAGCTCACCTGCACTCGGAAGCGATGGCTACCGGCCTTCTCGGCACGAGCCTTCACCTTGAGTACGGTTTTCTGACCGGAGGCGAGTCGCGAGATGGGTTCGAAGACGACCTGTCCTGCGGCCAGTTCAGCTGGTCCACCGTCGGCTGCTAGAGGCTCTACGCCGCTGGAGAACTGCACGACAACGTTGACATCTTCGGCGGCTTTCGTGCCGCGATTCACGATCGTCAGTTCGTAGACAACTTCTTCACCAACGCTGCGCGGACCCTTCGGTTCATCCACCGTCAGCTTGAGATCAGCGAGCGCTTGCACTTCGGTGATCGCGTTGCCCGTGGCATTCAAACCAGTGGCGGCCGTGACACGAGCGTCCAGGCGATTCTCGCCGGCTGCCGACATTTCGCACTGAATCTCAAACACTCGTTCGATTCCGGCTGGCATCGCTCCGATGCGCCATTGCAGTGAACCGTTCGCGGCCCGAGCACCTTCGGTGGTCGCGACCAGTTTGGCACCGGCCGGCAAGGCGACGTTGAGCAGCGTGTCATCGGCGGCAGCGTTACCGGAGTTCGTCACTCGCACTTGGAATGTCGTGGGAGTGCCGCTGAAGGATTGAGCAGGTGCAGCTACCGCTAATTGCAAATCGGCTCGACGCACAATCAATTCCGTAGCGGCGTTAGCCGTTAAATCACCGTCACCGGTGGCATCGACAGCAACGGAAGTTGTGCCAGCTTGATTCGCAGCTAACTGGACTTCAATCTGCTTTTGCTGACCAGCAGCCACCAACCCCACGGGAATGTTCTCAGGTGCGTTCTGACCGGCCTGCAGTTTCACATGGACGTCTTCAGCATCGCCCGTGCCGGGATTCGAAACGGTGATGAGCATCGCGACGGTCTCGCCAAAACGAGCGTCCTTCGGGCCGGTGATGGCGAGGTCGAGTTGTGGACGCTGCACGGCGATAGCGGCCATCGCTGCCTTGGGCTGGCAGGTCCAATCAATTGCTAAATCAAAACCTTGAGCATCTCGTGGCAACAGTTGCATGACCATTTCAGTACGAGCGCCACCAGCTACTTCAGGAATGTTCCACACCACCAGCCCCGCTTGCTCGCCTTCCTCTAAGCGACTTACTTCACCCACCGCGCTGCGTAACGCCAACGCCTCGATGCCGACCGGCACTTGCACTCGCACCTGGACGTTCGTGGCGGGCATTTGACTGGAATTGACGACGGTGACGGCATAGGCAGCGGGCTTGCCGATGACCACGGCTCGCGGTCCCAACGCTTCGACGGTGAGCATCGGGCCGGTGCTGCGTAGGGACATCATCTTGCCTTTGATCTGGCTCGCCGGAACGACCGGAGCAAGTCCCTGATTGGCTGGCAAGATCGTGGCTGGCGGACTGTTCATCGCCGATTCACCTCGAGTGCGTTTGGCAACGGCGATGGGATTCGACGAAGCAGAGCTGCTTGCCGGTCCGGTCAAATCGATCGCTGGAGCGGCAGGATTTGCGGGTGCGGCGGGAGTCGCGGGTGCCGTGACGGGGGGGGTTAGAGGAGCTTCCAGGGCGACATCCGCGCGGGATTCGGCGGGCAGCTCTGCGGGAGCGTCCGTTGGAGTTTCGGTGGTGCCGCGAGGCTTGCGTCGCAGGACGGATGGCATGGGGTCGCCGGCGCTGCCGGGAGCTTCACCGGCCATCGGCTTTACCATGGTGTCGCGGCCTGGCTGAACACCTTCACCGCCAGCTCGTTTAACCGCTACGGACGACTCGTCGAGTGGCCGCTGCACGGTACGAATCGAGCCGTCCGCTTGATAAACCTGGATCGGCACGGTGTGGCCCGACTGACGAACCGGGGTTGGGGCCGCCGGAACTCGGGGGGCCGACCAACGCAGCTCGGTTGGTTCGGTGGAGTATCCCGATTCTAAACGCGGGCGGTCCAGCGTGACCTGCTGAGCCTGCCCTTGGGAGACAAACTGACCGCCGATCAACATCAGCGAAAAGACAAAAGACTTGCGAGCCATACTGGGCTCCTCGCGCATGAGGGTTCCGGTTCTTCCGATGGTGCAGCTTGTATCGGTTGGGGCTTCCCGGAAAGTTTAAGAGAAAATTCCGGTCAGATAGGTTTGGGGGCTTGGGTGGTTTGGGTTGTGGGGAAGACTGTGTGTGGTGAAACACAGAGGCACAGAGAGCACAGAGGTTGATATCAAAAACTCTGTGAACGCTTGCAGGTGGGGACGGCTGTGTGGTGGGGGAACTGTGGGGTGGGGGAGAAGGGAACTGTTGGGTGGGAAACACAGAGGCACAGAGTGCACAGAGGTTGATATCAAAAACTCTGTGAACTCTGTGCCTCTGTGTTTCAATCCGGAGTTTACATCCGGGTCATGGCATTGCATGACCGGTGATGGTGAGCTGGTCGGGGGCGAGCGTGATTGCTTCGAGTGTGATCTGGCGGTTATCGAGTTGTGGGTAGCGTTCGGGGAGGCGGAGGATGGCGACGGGATTACCCCCGGATTGATCCCAGCGCAGCGGTAGCTGCTGAAGTCGAGCGGCGCGGGTGAGCTGATCGATTACCTGTTGAGGCGAGATGGGCAGCCAGCCCGCACGAACTCGTTTGACCTGCAGGGCGATCTCCCGCGGGTCGCGAGTCAAGAACGGTTCGCACTCGACCCACAGCACGGTGTCCAAGCGTTCGTCCCGGTAATGGAAGCCGAGTCGAATGCCGTGGGAGTCGATGGCCACGACCGGCTCCTGAACTTCGGCTGGCAAGGCTTGCGGGAATTTATTCGGCAGATCCTGTAGCAACCAAAGATTGAGCTCCTGGCTTTTTATCACCAACTGCCAAGTGTCTTTTTGGCGCAGGTCATTGTGCCAATCCAGGAATCTTTTTTCCCAGTCGAGGCGGTCGAGGGGCGCGGCTGCCGACGAATCATTGGGTTGGGTGATTTGCCGTTTGGCCGCCAGGTAAAAATCGGGCACTCGACGACTGGCCCAGTGCACGGTGGCTCCCACCAGGAGCACGATCAGGAGCACGACGGGCACCAGGATGAGGGCGAGCCGAATCAGGATCTGCTTGATACGGCGCACGTCGGGTTACTCTTGGGAGGGAGCTATTCAAAACGCAGTAGCGCGTAATTTTTCTTACCGGTGCGGAGGACGAGCACCGATTCGCTGGCCAGGTCAGCGGGAGTCAAGATGCGAGTCAATTCGGTGATGCGGCGATTGTTCACGTACGCACCGCCCTGCTCGATAGACCGTCGAGCGTCGCCTTTCGATTTTGACAAGCCGGATTCGAGGAGAGCATCGACCAGGCCGAGGGTGCCACTTGTGAGTCGTTCACGGGGGAGCGTTTGACTGGGGACGTCGGCAAAGATGTCGGAGAGTTGCCGATCGTCGAGCTGGCTGATTTCGGCGCCGAAGAAAATCTCGGTTGCTTTACGTGCGGCAGCGAGGCCGGCATCGCCATGGACGAGTTGAGTGAGTGCTTCGGCGAGTCGTCGTTGACTGGAGCGGGCTTGCGGCTGGCTGACGCGATCGGCATCGAGCGCCTCGATTTCTTCCCGCGTGAGTTCGGTGAGGAACCGCAAACAGGTTCCCGCATCTTCATCGGCGACATTGATCCAGTATTGATAAAAAGCGTAAGGGCTGGTTCGTTCGGCGGAGAGCCAGATGGCGCCGCGTTCGGTTTTTCCCATCTTGCCGCCGTCGGCTTTCAGCAGCAACGGACAGGTCATGCCGTGCAGATGGGCGCCGTGCATGCGGCGGGCGAGGTCGATGCCGGCGGTGATATTGCCCCACTGGTCGCTGCCACCAACTTGTAACTGACAACCATGGGCTCGATGAAGATGGACAAAATCGTACGCCTGCAGCAGCATGTAGCTGAATTCGGTGTAGCTGATGCCGGCATCATCACGTTCGAGTCGACTGCGAACGGAGTCCTTGGTGAGCATGACGTTGACGGGGAAATGTTTGCCCACGTCCCGCAGGAACTCGAGAAAACTGAACCCACTCATCCAATCGAAGTTATTGACGAGTTTCGCTCCCGACTGTGGATCGTCGAAGTCGAGGAAGCGAGCGATCTGGCGTTCCATACCGGCTACGTTGGCGCGTAGGGTATCGAGCGAGAGCAGGTTGCGTTCCTGACTTTTACCGCTCGGGTCACCGATCATTCCGGTGGCGCCGCCGACGAGAGCGATGGGGCGATGGCCGCAGCGCTGAAAGCGTCGCAGGATCATCAATGGCAGTAAGCTACCGACATGTAGGCTATCGGCCGTGGGATCGAAACCGACGTAGAGGGTACGAGTTTGTTCCAGGAGCCAGGGGGTGAGTTGCTGCAGGTCGGTGGATTGATGGACGAGTCCGCGCCAGCTCAGTTCAGCAATAATATCGGTGGGCATACAGTTATTTCAGACCAACGAATAGCATGGCACTCAGATCACGAGCCGCGAAATCGTAGAAGTCGCGAATCTGCTGAAATACCACCCAAGCCTTTTCAAAATCTTTGGGCGAGAGTGGACGGCCGTAATCATTGGCATCAATCAAGTCGTAGTTTTTCAGTAAGTGCTCATGCTTCACTTCAGCGAGCGCTTCCGCGACGTAGGGCGTCATGTCGGGACGCACGAGCGTCACGAACATCCCTTCGCCTTGGTAGAGCATGCGTCCCCCGAGGAAGCAATGGTTGAGCGGCGGGTCGCCGCCGGCGGGATCGAGCGTACCATCCGTGAGGCAGCGATGTAAGGTGCTCCAGGTTTCGCCCAGCTCTAACAAGCGTCCCTGTTTTCGATAGTCCGATGACTTCGTGAGCTCAGCGGCAAAGTCGCGGATGGCGACTGGTTCGCGTTGAGCAAATAGTTTTTTCGAATCTTCGCGATTAAGCAGAATGTGAAAACCGTGGCCCGACATGAGCGTGAGGAAGCATCAAATAGAGGAAGGAACGACCGTAATTTAGTAACGACTACTTTCCGTATTTAACCACACTCAACAACCAAAAAAAAAGATGTCCGCTGCGGGGTAATCAATTTTCCTGGTCGGTTAGCGCCATAGATCATCATTTTCAAAAGGATGGAGCGCACCCAGACCTTTGGGTTTGGGCAGCGCTTTGAGCGCGTGAGCAGCTAAACGTAAGTCTTCTTTCGTCGTGATTTTCAGGTTGAGTGGCGAGCCGGGCACGATCGTCACGGGCTGCCCCAGTCGCTCCACCATCTGGGCATCATCCGTGGCTGGTGGTCCGCCGCGTCGAGCGTAAGCGTCGATCAACAGCTGTCGGCGGAAGACCTGAGGGGTTTGAGCTTCCCATAAGTGATCGCGCGACACCGTTTCCGTAATCGTTTGATCGGCAGCCACGCGCTTGATCGTGCTGGTGATGGGGTTTCCTAGTATCGCGGCTCCGGTTTTCTGCGCCGCCTCAAACACCCGATCAATCCATTCTTCTGCCAAACAAGGTCGAGCGGCATCGTGAATGGCGACGAAATCGATATCCGGCTTCACGCGTTCGATGGCTCGCAGCACGGAATCCGTTCGTTCCGCACCACCCGTGACCACCTCAATTCCCAGGATCGCTACATTCGCACCAAACTTGGAATGAAAGGATTCCTGATCTTCGGGCGAGATGACGAGGATGAGCTGCTTCACATCGTCCCGCTGCAGAAAACGTTCGGCCGCATGCAACCACACCGCTCGATTCTCCAGTGGAGCGAACGGTTTCTTGTAATAGGCATCGCGAAAGCGACTGCTCTTTCCAGCGGCTGGCAGGATGACGGCAAACGTGGCCACGGTTGTAGTCGAATCCCCATCGAAGTGGCGAATGATCAACTCGAGCGGGCGCTTTTCCGACACCGCTCGAAACGGCTTTGGTCTAAACCGGGTAGTAGTCTGAAGATTTTTTCGGGGAGCGTCAACGGTAGTCTAGGAATTCGTTAAGCCTGGAATTCGTTAAGCCAGGAATTCCTCAAGCAGCCTGTCGATCGCGGCTGAAAATCCAGTCGCCAGCAACTGATCGACCGCCGCAGCCTGCGATTTACCGGCCGTGATGGTCGAGGCAGGCACGATGGATGAGTCGTCCCCGGCCGCTGGGGCGGATGGCAGCATGAGGCTCGCTGGTGCGGTGGAAGTCTGTGCGAAAGCGCCCAACAGGGAAGCTGTAGCACGTAAATCATAAGCCCCACTGTTTTGTGCGACCGACGCTGCTGCCGCGACGCCAATCGATCCTCCCAGACCACTCTGCGCCGTCAGCGCCAAGTCGCTGCGGAGATAATTACGATCCGGATCGCTGCTGCCTTCCCCTTCGCCCTCCCCTTCCCC
>JBJSXJ010000167.1:0-10981 GCA_046086325.1 Planctomycetota bacterium
CGACACACTTCGTACGACGGACTTCCAGTCCGTCGTGCCGAAAAAAAACTCGACGGACTGGAAGTCCGTCGTACAGGAGTTCACGACCGTTGGCTAGCAGAATCCTACCGTGCAATTCATCACACGCACGATCATCCCGGATGGACCGTCGACACGCCTGATCGACTCTCATTCGCTACTCATCCACTCGCCGATATTCACCCAGATTTTGGCGTGCGAGTTCTTTCAAGAATGAATCGAAGTTGTTGCCAGCCGGTCCGACGCCAATCCCAATCGTGTGCAGGGTTATACGTCGAGCATAGTTCTCCTGAGTGATCGCCTGAATGATGTCGCGCGGATGCTTAATTCTTCCCGCATTAGGCTCGCCATCCGTGACGAAATAGATCGCTTCCGTGTCATAGCGGAGTGCCGCCTTGAGCGCGTCGTAGCTGGCGGTATCGCTTTGGACCAGTTGCTGCTTGATGAACCGAACGGCGGCATTCTTGTTAGCAAAACTGGCATCCAACAATCGACGTTGCCATTCATAGACGGCATGGTGAAAGGCAATCACATTAAACTGAGTATCTTCTGGAAGATCCTGAATGGCTTGAATCAACGTTTCCTTCGCTCGGGTCAGGCGAAGTCCCGCCATACTGTTGGAGGCGTCCAAGATAAAGACGATTCTGCGAGCACTCACCGAGATCTGATAATAGGACGGTAAGTCGGGTAAGGGCTCGACGGTGACCGGCCGATCGTGGGCACGCCCAGGTGCCTCGACCATGACCGGACTTGCAAACTTAAAATCAACTCGTCGCGTCGCCCACCACTGTTCCCACGCTTGATGCGGATCGTTGATAGGGCCGCGCAGTCGAGTGAGATAACGAACGATATCCCCCTTCACTTCACCCTGCACCGTTGTCAGCAAGGCAATCAACTGATCGACGGCTTCCTTTTGTCGAGAATTGATCAGCGCTTGCACGACCGCTCTGCGAAATCCAAATCGGTTCGCGAATAGTTTCGTCTGCGTCAAATGCGTGAGTGCCTGGACCGATTCGGTGGTTCCTTGCTGCCCGAGTTCGTCAGCGAGTGTAATCCAAGCCACATTCGGTAACTGCTCTACTTCTCCTGACCGCTCGAGCCGCTGTTCCAGATCTTCTTGCACGTCTGGAAGTTTCGAGTTGATGAGTGCGGCGAGCAGAATTCCGCCGCGCTGGGAATTCATACTAGGCAGTAAATCACGCGACTGTAAATCACGTACCAGCAGCGTATGAAAATAGGTACAAACGGGCTCCGATTCATGATAGGTCATGAGCGTCTTCACGGCCGCTTGATGCTGCTCAGCCGGGTGCTGTTCGAGTGCCTGCGTAAGCGCAAGTTTGGCGGCGGCCGTACAGGGATATTCCTGCAGTCGCTGCAAAGCGGCGAGACGAGCTTCTGGGCTTTTATGTCGCAACTGGCGATTGATCTCCGATCGCACCGCCTGAAAGCGACTCTCCTGATCCCGCCGCTGCTCGTCCACTTGCCTGATGGCGGGCACGGGCGACTGGGCCATCGTGGGAGTAACAAACAGCGAGAGAAATACCAGCAGCCCCGTGCACAAGCCGAGCTTTAACTCCAGCGAGTGATACTTGCGTGAATAGGTCTGGCCGTGATGCAGCAATGTGGGCACGACGACTTTCTCCGGCTCGCAAAACCTCCCGCAACTTGATAGAGGTTCAGATACCAAGTTGCCCGAGCGCATCGATCGTACGCTCCAGGACACCCGTTAGTGTCGGGTGCTCGCTGGCGAATTGCAAGGAATACTCTTGGAGTCGCTCGGCGATCGCGCGACTGCTGGCACCGGAGGCCAAGTCGTCGACAGTAGGCAAGTCTGCGGACTGCGTTGGCGCAGCAGGCTTTTCGGCTTGCTCGTTCAGTTTGTGTCCAATCTGCTCGACCACATCGCCCAGCAGCGCTCTGGTTTCGGCATCCAACGTTTCCGTGGAATTCAATTCCCGAGTTAACTCCGCCAACGTACGTCGTAATTCATCGATGAGTTTAGAAGTCATAGTGGAGCTCGCGAGGGGCCTGTTAGGGGCGAGAAACATTCGTATCTGCTGCGTTAATCGACTCGACTGTGTTCGTCGCCGCTTTCGCTAAATGCTCCGGCAAATGCTTTCCGGTCTTGAGTTCTTCGATGAGTCCCACGACGACTGAGGCAGGTATGGCATAACAGGCCACGCGTCCCGCGCGCGCGATATTGACCGCGACCGTACGGCCGTCCAGGTCGACCAGGGGCCCACCGCACTCATTGGGGCGCAGGACGGAGTCGTGCTGCAGTGCTTGAGGAAATCCGCCGCGTCGCTGACTAACTTGTGTACCAAGTCGATTCTGCATCTCAGAACGCTCGTTGCTCGCCGCGTTGGGACCGTCCCCCAAAACCGCTGTGATCGTGTTAATGCCGTTGGCTCGTTGGACCGAGAGCACCAGCTTCTGTCCGGGTTGGTACCGGCGAATCAGTCGCTGTAACGATTCGCGATTAGCAACTTCCTGTCCGTTCACTTTCAGAATCAAGTCGTTGATTTGCAGGCCAGCTTTTTCAGCACCGCCACCCGCTGTCATGGCGAGGATGCGAGGGAGGTTGTTATCCAGAGAAACACCCAAAAAACCACTCGGAGCCGACACCGCTCGAGGTTCCACGCTGACGATGCCGATGGCCGCGGGCAGTGGATCGGGACTCGGTGTCGCTAGCCAACTACCGACGACCGGAATCGGATCGGCAGCCCAGCGGACAACCGGCAACTCTTGGGCCAAGACTTTGAGCAGGGCCACATCATGCTCTTCATTCACACCGATGATTTCGGCAGACAATTGTCGACCATCAGAGAGACTGCAAGTCAGATCGCCATTGAGTTCGCTGGCTTTGGTGAGGATGAGTCCGTCGGCAGCCACGATGACGCCCAGCGCCACTTGAACATCGTTCGCCAGGATCCGAACGGTAGCCTTGCGGGGCTCCGCGACCACTTCCTCAAATGCCGCTCGAACCGAGGCATGGTCTCGTTGCCAAGGACTGACCGAACGCACTCCCCCGACACGTTCCAGCCAATGTTTGATGTCCTCATGACGCTCCGCGCCAGGCCGTGGGCGACCTTGACCGAATGCCGGAGCGACGAATGCCACGGCGAGCATGAAAGCGGTCGTTACACTTTTCGTGCAGCTCATGAACAACTCCATCCCATAAGCCGCAGCATCCTGCTGCCAAGTTACCCAGACCTTCCTGGCTGGGCGCGAACCAAAACAGTTATCGCCGACCTAAAATAACTTCCAACGCAAATTGCTGTTCCCCACGACGCACAACCAAAGAAACCCGTTCGTCGGGATTACAATCCTGGACCAGTTTGTTGAGCGACGTAAAGTCGCTGACTTCTTTCCCGGCAAAGCGCACGATCACATCGCCCACTCGAATGCCCGCCTTCGCAGCCGGCATGCCTTCAAACACCTCAGCGATGGTGGCATCCTCGCGACCATTCTCGCCGCGCACACCCAAAAACGGTGACTGTCCCGGCAGGTGTCCCCACGATTCCGCTTGTACAAGCCGCTCCCACGAACGACTGTAGGCAGGAGCTGGCACGTGCAAATTCGAGGCCAACATACTGCCGATGCGGCTGTGAATTCCAACTACTTCACCAGACGCATTAAACAATGGTCCGCCCGAATCGCCGCCTACTAGAGTGCAGTCCGTGATGAGTACATTCTCGCTGCTTTCCAGTATTCGCCCCAGTCGCAATACGGGCTTACGCCCCACTTCGTATCCGCCAGGGTGACCGGCTGCCAAGCACCATTGTCCCACCTTCGTGGGCGCCTCGGCCAACTTCGCATGGGTCCAGCGATAAGTTCCATCAACTGGATTCGGACTCGTGATCCGGATCATGCCCGCATCAACGTTTTTATTGAGACCCAGCGTGCGTGCTTTGACGACCTGGCCGTCGAACAACACCAATTCGCAATCGATGTTGGGGCGCTGCGCGACGTGAGCGGCGGTCAACACCGTCCCCTGCTCATCCACGATCACGCCACTGCCACGAACCTGGCCCAGACGCACGCCCACAGTCGTTGGCATGATGGCGCCGCTAAGCTCTTGCAGCCGCTGCTGCATGACCTTCAAATCGGCAATGGTTTTGGGCGTCTCACCGGCAAATAAACGATCGGCGGTTGCGAGCGATTCCCGGTTGTCAGCAACAGGCACTTTCCGCACGATTACCGGTCGGGTGCCGTCGGCTGGCGGATTCACAGGAGCAGCGACATCCGCACCTTCGTCGGCGGCTGCCTCTGGGTTACGCGTCCTGCCGGGCGTGACAATGCCAGGCAGCGCGCGCGCAGGCTCGTCCGCAGAACTCGACGCGCGGTCAAGCCACGGTACAGCAACGGCGATAAGAAAGAGAGAGCCAAGTGCCAGTCGCAGCACTCGAACTGAGCAATATCGTTTGTGAATTTCCGTCAATGCGTACGTCATTGATGCGGTCTACCAGTGATCGACAGGAGTGCGGGAAAAAATCAGTTTAACAAACCGAGGTACGGTTAGGTGACCTGTACCTGTTAACATACCGAGAAAAGGAAACGGAATGAAGAAATTGGTGTTCGGTGCGGGTTATTTGGGATATCGTGTCGCGCAGCTCTGGCGGAATCAAGGCGACGACGTCTGGATCGTCACTCGACGCGCGGCCTGGGCACGTGAACTCGAAGCACACGGTTACCACCCACTCGTCGCTGATCTGACTAAACCCGACGACCTGGGAACGTTGCCCGCCGTGGACTCCGTCCTGTTCGCCGTCGGATTTGATCGCAATCAGTTCCAAACGATACGAGATGTTTACGTAAATGGTTGGAAAAATGTACTTGAGGTTTTGTCTTCGGTGACGGGTCGTATGCTTTATGTCAGTTCCACGGGAGTCTACGGCGCGGCCGAAGGCGAATGGGTGCACGAAGAAACGGTTTGTAACCCGCGTCGAGAGGGAGCAGTGGCCTGTTTGGAGGCCGAACAGCTGCTGTCGGGCTATCCGCTCGCCGCCAACTCCATTATTTTTCGCTGCGCCGGTATTTACGGACCAGGTCGAGTGCCGCACTTGGCAGCACTGCGAGCCGGCGAGCCACTCGCCGTATCGCCAGCTGGTTATCTAAACCTCATTCACGTCGATGATGCGGCCGCCATCATCGTGCAAGCAGAAACTCATCTGGCCACGCCTGAGCTGCTCAATGTGGCGGACGGAAATCCTGTGATCCGCGCCGATTACTACAGTGAAATTGCGCGTTTGTGCGGCCTGCCCTCACCGACATTCGCAGCGACCAACGCCGCTAGTCCCGCGCAGCAGCGAGCCCTGGCAGACAAACGGGTAAGCAATCAGCGACTGCAAGAACGACTCTTATTCCCTTTTCGTTATCCGAGCTATCG
The DNA here is from genome assembly GCA_046086325.1 of Planctomycetota bacterium. GTDB lineage: Bacteria > Planctomycetota > Planctomycetia > Pirellulales > Pirellulaceae > JBJSXJ01. The sequence goes on from JBJSXJ010000167.1 coordinate 5,408, forward strand.
CGAAGGCTTAGCGGCGATCTTGCGGGTGGATGCCGAGGGAGTTGTGGAAGCATGAGAGCACTCTGGAGCTGCGACTGGCTTGAGCGGCAGTTGATGATGGCGGGGGGAATGCCCTACAATCCGTCTTTCCGCCTCTTTTCACGGGTCGCGCGGCGGTGATCCGATACGATTGCCACCCGATTCAGGACTAACTTCATGCTCGCCCGCAAGCCGATCTTTCCGCAGGTCATCGAGATCAACTTTCAGGCCGGTCACGTGTTGGGTTGCAATGTGTATCTGGTCTATGACCGCCAGGAATGGATTTTGATCGACATCGGCTACGAAGATAATGTCGACGAAATCGTGGAACTGATTCGGCAATTAGATTTTCCGTTGTCTCAGTGTCGCACGATTGTGGCGACGCATGCCGATGTGGACCATATTCAAGGTTTGGCCAAAGCGAAACAGCTAATTCGCACCACGGTGTCAGCTCATCCGTTAGCGGCGGTGCCTCTGGAGGCGGGTGATCGACTGCGGACCTTTGCCGAAATCGCTCCGCAGGACATTCACCTCCCGATGCCACCGGTGAAGATCGATCAGCTACTGCAGGATGGTGATCACGTCACCGTCGGCGGCTTGAAACTGGAAGTCTGGCTGACGCCCGGACATACCGATGGCCAGATTGCACTCCGGCTCGGCAACTTGCTCTTCAGCGGCGACAACATCTATCGAGATGGCTGTGTGGGCGCCATCGACGCGCACCACGGCAGCAACATTCCGGACTTCATCAAATCCTTAAAACGCATTCGCAGCAGTGACGTGGAATGGCTCTTGCCCAGCCACGGCCCCATTTTCCGCAAAGATAACGCATTGCTGGACCGCACGATTGCGCGGCTGGAAACTTATCTGCACATGCCCGATTTCGGCACGTGCGCCATCGACTGGCCACTGATTGATGAGTGGGAACGGGAAATTGCGGAGGGGCGATTGCCGCAATGAGGCAGGCTCAATTTAGCCAGCTTCTCTCGTTTCTCAAGTTTTCAGGTTTTGCCGGACGTACCGTGTTTTCCTTAAATTCCATCGGGAACCAATGCCGATGGGATTCTTAGACTCAACCACGCTCTTTGGAAAGAGCGAGCGGAGTCGCCAATGGGCATGAAGCCGACGTGATACAGGGGGGAAACTCGATGATTCGCCGATTACTGCTGGTGGCGCTGTGCGCCGCCGCCGTGACAGTCGCCACGACTGCCACGAGCCGCGCCGATGAACGGGCGTACGGCCGTGTGTGGGGTGGTTCCTATCAGATGCGGGACTGGGAACGTTTTTATCACTATCCTTATGTGTTCTACCCACAGAACTATTGGGGGAACGAGTACTATCGCAGCAGCGAAAGTTTGTACTTCCGCTATCCGCCGGAAATGCGGATTCCGGTCTACAACAAGAAGTGGCACAACGAATTACCCCAGGGCCAGCGTTACCACTGGGGACACCACTTCCGACTCGATGTGTTCTAAATCTGCTAACCGTTCGCCCGCCGGGCGAACCGATTGAACATGAGTTGGCGACGAGCACCGTGGGGAATTGCTTTCGGACTGTGGTGGTCGTTGATCGCCGCAGTCCTGACTTCGAGCGACTCTTCTCCACCGCCTGTGGCAGCGGCGAACCCTCGCCGCTTGGCCACTCGGCATCTCGCCAATGCCATCCAAGTGACCGATTGGGTGATCTCCGGCGGAGTGCCGGAGGATGACGATGCGTTTGCGGAACTCTCGTCGCTCGGGATTCGCAGTATCATCAGCGTCGACGGCGCTCGTCCTGACTTAGCACGCGCTAGTCGCTACCACCTACGCTACATCCATCTGCCACACGGCTATGAGGGTCTTGGGGAAGAACGGACCGTGCAGCTGGCGCAAGCCATCCAGCAATTGCCCAAGCCAATCTATCTGCATTGCCATCACGGCAAACATCGCAGTCCGACGGCAGCCGCCGTTGCCTGTTTCGCCACTGGCCAGATCACGACTCAGCACGCTCGCCGAGTACTGCAATTAGCCGGTACCAACCCCAGCTACTTAGGCTTATTTCGCGCTGTCGAACAGGCCCGCGTGTTGCCCCGCAATGTTCTACTTGATCCGCACGTGGAATTTCCCGAACTCGTCGCCATCCCACCTCTCGCCGAATCGATGGTAGCGATCGATGAAGCTCATTCCAGACTTTCTCGGCTGGCCAAAAATGCCTGGCGTCCGCTGGCCGAACAGCCACCAATGACAGCCCATCATCAGGCCCTGCTCTTAGTCGAACAGCTCACCGAGCTCTCGCGCGCCACGGAAACTCAACAGCGCCCCGATCGGTTTCGTGCCCTCCTGAGCGAACAACTGACAACTGCCCAGCAGCTCCAGGAATTACTGGAACCGGTGACCCCAGACAACGATTCGCTCAACCTGCGTCGGCAAGAAACTTTTGCCCAACTAACTCGACTCTGTACTGACTGCCATCGACAATTTCGCGATAATGTCAGCCGTTGATCGGAATCGTAATTCACGCGAATTCCGTGCCTGGCGCTTGGCGCATCGGAGGAGATAGTCGTGACAGCAAACAGCGCAAAAGAATCAAGCGCCAACTCGAGCGCGCCCGTACCGGCCTTGACGTTCTTAGCCAAAACTCCCGCCACACTTCCCGGCATCATCGTACTGTTTGGCAACGAAACGTTTTTGAAAAGTCAGGTGCGAGCGCGAATTCGAGCCAGCTTCGCGACCGATGATGAATCACCGATGAGCACCGTGTATGACGGCACGACGGCTCAGCTGCGTGATGTCATCGATGACCTCTCGATGCGCTCCCTGTTCGGTGGCGGTGGGCGAAGACTTATTTTCGTCGATGATGCCGACCCCTTTGTGACGACCTATCGCGAGGAACTAGAACAGTACGCCGAACGGCCTAAATCGAGCGGCCTGTTACTGCTGGACTGCAAAATCTGGCTCGCCATCTCGCGGCTCGCCAAAATCGTGCTTCGCACGGGGCTGGCCATCGACTGCAAAGTCCCCACCGTCGGCGCCGGTAAGTCTCCCGAACCAGACGACAAGCTCTTCAAGAAGTGGCTAGTCAGCCAAGCGCGCACCGTCCATAAGATTCAAGTCAGCGCCGACGTTGCCGATCTGATTTATGACCTCGTCGGACCAAACTTTGGCATCCTCGATAATGAACTCGCGAAACTCGCACTGTTGACCGCGCCCCAAGCGGCAGTGACCGAAGAGTTAGTCAAGGATTTAGTGGGCGGCTGGCGCGTGAAGTCGTTGTGGGAAATGCTGGACCTCGTGTTCAGCGGCAACGCGGCCGGCGCCCTGCAAACACTCGATCGACTATTGCAATCGGGCCAAGCTCCCATTGCCGTGTTTGGTGGCCTGGCATACGGAGCACGCCAACTGGCCGCCGCCACGCGCATCTTTCAACTGGCCGAGCGACGACGTAAGCCGATTAGTTTGACGGAAGCGATCACCCAAGCCGGCATTCGCGACTGGCCGCGAGGCAAAGTGAAACAGACCGAAGAGCATCTTAAACAACTTAATCGACAGCGAGCCGGACAGCTCTATCGCTGGCTCCTACAGCTCGATCTGTCCCTCAAAGGCTCCCACTCCAGTCCCGCGAAAGCACGCCTGGCGATCGAAGAGTTCATGTTTAAGTTGAGTCGATCCGCCGTCCAAGTGGCTCGACGAACGTAAACCAGGATTGAACTTTCGTCCAACTCCGCGAATCTTGTCCGGTCGGAGGCACTTCATTCCGGCATTGGGCTATTCATTGACCGCTGAAGAATTGGCACCGGTTTTCCACCCGCTTTATGGATTATGCTTTTAATAAACTGAACTAAATCCTTACTCGTCAAGACAGCACCTTTGCCGGGATTCAAAGGATTTTTAGACTGCAAACTGATATCAATGAGAGTCACCATGCTCTCCTGCGCTACGTCATCTCCAACAAAGACAACCGACTTACGGATCACGGGCTTTTTGTGAGTAGTAAGAAGCGACAGCCAGACCGCACCATCTTCGTCTTTTCCAGACACCTTTTCTGGATTCAAATCACATAAAGCTACTCGGTACTCGCAATACCCCTCGCCATTCATGGTGAAATAGAGTAATCCCTCATCGTCGACCTTGAGCCAGGATTTGTTAATGACCTTGTGGCTCACCAAGTATTGACAGGCTTCTACAGCATCATCTGGTACTAATTCCATGAGAGGATCTGGCGGATTAGATTTCCAGAGCATTAGATTCGAAAGTCGTTCTCGATTTGAGGTAGGCTGGGTCGAAAACGTTGCAGGAATTGGGGCATCCTTGGGAGTGCGCCGTAATTGGCCGATATCAGACTTCACGCTGCCGATATCCAACGTCAGTCGGTCGATCTTGGACTGCAGTCGTATCTGATCAAAGTTCCAAATACGTCCAATCATCAAAGCGCTCCACACCCCCACTAACGCACCAAGGAAAGCACCGCTTTGAGCAGTACTATCCGTACTTTTTTCAGTTGTCTCTTTCTTTTCCAAATCCGCGGACGCAGCCTTGCCGTTTTTCCAAAACATATTTGAATTGACCTTTGTATTTTGGGTCTAAGTGTGGAGAACGTGAGTAAACCGTGAAAGCGCATCCTAAAGAGTAGGCAGTAGGTTTGCAAATCAAATTAATGGTTGTTGACCGAGACACAACGCACTACAACGATGGAATATCCCAATGGATGCGAGGGCGCTGGGTATGATCGTGTAAGTCGCGACATCGCAGCAAAGTCCCTCCACGCGGCCGGTCGCTCCAAGCTCACCTACTAAAACGCCACCAGCGGAACTCGAATGGAATCCCTCTGATGATCTACGACTCCATCGTTCTTGGTACAGGCGGTATTGGTAGTGCCGCTGCCTATCATCTCGCTCGACGACAAGCCCGTGTGCTCGGGCTGGATCGCTATCCGGCCGCGCATGATCGCGGCAGCTCACACGGCCAAACTCGCATCATTCGCTTGGCCTACTTCGAGCATCCTGATTACGTCCCCCTGCTCCGTCGCGCCTTTGAGCTCTGGCACGATCTCGAACAGCATGCACAGGAAACGCTCTACCATCCCGTCGGACTTCTCCAAGCTGGTCCCGCGACGGGGGACGTCGTTCCGGGAGTCCTAAAAAGTGCTGAGCTGCATAACCTCGATATCGAACAACTCACCGCACAGGATATTCGCCAGCGTTTTACCGGCTTCGATGTGCCCGATCACTTCGTCGGAGTATTTGAAAAGCAGGCCGGGTTCCTGCGAGTGGAAGCGTGCGTGGCTCAGCACCTACGACTCGCTCAAGAACACGGCGCCGATCTGCGTTACGGAGAACAGATCATCGGCTGGCACCGCGACGGTCAGCAGCTCATCGTCACCACCGATCGACAAACCTATGCAACTCGTCGCTTGATCGTAACCGCTGGCCCCTGGGCTGCCTCGCTCCTGCACTCACTTCCCGTACCTCTCACCGTACTCCGCAAACACCTGCACTGGTATGAGCCGGTCGATGGACGCTATGAGCTCAGTCGCGGCGGTTGTACGTTTCTGTTTGAACTGCCCGACGGCGTGTACTAC
>JBJSXJ010000168.1:0-11554 GCA_046086325.1 Planctomycetota bacterium
ACTTCCTCGGGCCGGACGGCTGACGCCGTGCCGCTACCTCGCGCCGGCCGGACGGCTGACGCCGTGCCGCTACCTCGCGCCGGCCGGACGGCTGACGCCGTGCCGCTACCTCGCGCCGGCCGGACGGCTGACGCCGTGCCGCTACCTCGCGCTGGGCCGGACGGCTGACGCCGTGCCGCTACCACGCGCCGGCCGGACGGCTGACGCCGTGCCGCTACCCGGATGCGGTGCCGCTATCGGTTGGAGGCGGTACTTCGCGGGTGGCTTCGAGCAGTTCGCGACGCATGACGGAGTACTCTTTGGGAGCTTCGATGCCGATGCGCACGGCACCACCGGCAATGCGCACCACGGTCACCGTGACGTGATCGCCAATGACAATTTGCTCACCAACTTTGCGAGTGACGACTAGCATGGCAAGTAAGGTAGCAGCCCCCTGCTAGCATTGCAAGCAAGCACGCGGCCAGAGGGGCCCGTCTACCGGCGATCCCGTCTACCGGCGATCCCGTCTACCGGCGATCGATCCAGTGCCCGGTCGGCCTCGCAGGTTAAGCGTGAGGCTTCCGCGGCTTGTACATCTCGACCGCCGTGCCGTAGAAAATCTCGCCCGCGTTCATTACGGTTTCACTGAGCGTCGGATGCGGGTGAATCGTCTCGGTGATGTCGCGCACCTCGCAGCCCATTTCAATCGCCAGCACCGCTTCCGCAATCAGCTCGCCAGCACCAGGCCCGACAATGCCGCAGCCCAGCACTCGCTGAGTGTCAGGGTCGATGATCCATTTGGTGAACCCTTCGGTACGACCGAGTGCTTGAGCTCGACCGCTGGCGGCCCACGGATAGACCGCCACTTCCACGGTGCGACCCAGTTTTTCGGCCTGATCTTGCATCAAACCGGCCCAGGCAATCTCTGGATCGGTGAACACCACGGCCGGAATCGCTGCTTTATCAAAGAAGACCGTCTTACCCATGACGGTTTCGACGGCCACTTTCGCTTCGTGTGACGCCTTGTGAGCCAGCATCGGCTCGCCAGCCACATCGCCGATCGCGAGAATGTGGGGATCGGCGGTACGCTGCTGCCGATCGCATTCGACAAACCCACGCGAGTTGACCTGAACCAGCGTCTTTTCCAGCCCGATGCCACGCGTATTGGGACGACGACCGACCGACACGAGCACGCGATCGAATCGCTCGGTTCCGAATTTACCCGGTCCCTCAAACGCCACTTCCACTCGACCTTCCCGCTCTCCCAACGAACCAACTTTGGTGTTGAGATAAATACGGTCGCCAAACAGCTTGGTCAGATGTTTCTGGAGCGGTTTGACTAAGTCTCGATCGGCACCTGGCAAGAGTCCCGAGGTCCATTCGACGACGCTCACCTTCGTGCCCAGCTGCGCGTAAACGGTACCCATTTCCAAGCCGATGTAGCCGCCACCTACTACTAGCAGAGTTTCGGGCAGATCTTTCAGTTCGAGTGCTCCGGTGGAGTCCATCACACGCGGCGAACCAATTTGAAAATTGGCTGGCATTGCCGGGGTGGAACCGGTGGCGAGAATGCAGCGGTCGAACGTAATTTGTCGCTCCGCTGGAATCGAATCACTCGCACCTTCCAAAGCCAAGGTGGTCGAATTCAAGAATGATCCGGTAGCGTGAATCACGCGCACATTGCGGCGTTTGGCGAGCTGCCGCAGACCGCCCGAAAGCGTTTCGATCACTTTTTCCTTGCGAGCTCGCAGCGTATCAATTTTGATACTGGGCGCACCAAAATCGACGCCCCAATCATGCTGCAACTCGGCCACTTCGCCGATCACGCGGGCCACATGCAGCAGAGCCTTCGACGGAATACAGCCGCGCAGCAGGCAGGTGCCGCCCAATCGCGGCTCGGACTCGACTAACGTAACGTCGAGTCCTTCATCGGCGGCCAAGAAAGCAGCGGCGTAACCACCAGGTCCGCCGCCCAACACTAAAAGCTGGGTGTGCATGGTGCGCCACTCGCCTCGCTGTACGTGGTGAGGTATCGGCTCTCTCTATCCTGCCTGTTTGCATTCCCAGAAAGAATGCAAGCAAGCAATTAACGCGACAAAAATTCGACGACGATGTTCGCGTCGACAGGCAAGCTGATATCGCTGGGGCCTGGATTGCCTTGCACGGTGGCTCGCAACGTCTCGGGATCGAACGTCACCCAATCCAGCGATTCCGGCGAACCTTCGGCCGACATGCCACGATAGCGGTCGAGCAGATTCTCGCGGGGTCGCACGGTGATCACGTCGCCCGGTCGAATCTGGTAAGAAGGTGTGGTCACCTTAATTCCATTCACCTGGAAGTGACCGTGAGTGATGCCCTGACGAGCTTGTGGGCGAGTGGAGGTGAAGCCAGCGCGGCGAATTACGTTGTCTAAACGTCGTTCGCACATGACCAGCAGCGTTTCGCCCGTGTTGCCCTTCGCCCGCGAAGCGGCATCGAACAAGCGACGCAACTGACGCTCGCCCATCCCATAATAATGCTTGATCTTTTGCTTCTCGGCCAACGCCAACCCGTAGTTGGATCGACGACCTGGTCGAGTGTGCATGCCCGGCGGGGTCTCCCGACGTTCCCATGCCCGCTTTGCACCACTGCTCTCAAAAATCATAGCCCCAAGCCGACGATTAACACGAGCTTTGGGACGAGTATAGCGCGCCATGCCGCAGTTTCTCCTTCAAACAGCACAAGTAAGTTCCGCATGATGAACAATTCCGGCGGCCCTGACAAGGGGTACCCGCCTTGAAAAACATTTGTGCCAACCGTAGCGGATCGAGTATCATCCAAAACCCGTCGGTGCTCCGACCCGCCCCCCAATCTCCCTGCCCCACCTTAGCCGAGATTCTCCGCACCCATGACCGCTCCCTCCCGCTCGTCCTCCCGATCGCCCTTCCGCGGCTCCATTTTCTCCGCCGCCATTAACAGCCTTAATACCAGCCTCGCTATCTGCCCTCACCGCCAGCTCCTACGCCTCGGGACGCTCATCCTGCTCCTGGCCGTCAGCCACTGGCGACTCATCCCGCAGGCTCAGGCAGTCGACCTCGCGCCCGCTGATCTGCCAGTGGAACAAGCCATCGACTTCTACGTTCACGCGCGACTTGCTGCCGCCGGAGTGACTCCCGCCGCTCCCGCCACCGACGCGCAGCTGCTGCGGCGGACCCTGCTGGACCTGACTGGTCGCATTCCGACCCGAGCGGAAATGTTTGCCTATCGACAAATCGCGGACGAGAACAAACGCACGCAGTTGGTGGACCGTCTCGTGGGCAGCCCGGGCTGGGTGCGACATCATGTCGATCAATTTGATTTCTTCTTGATGAATGGTTCAGGAGGCAATCTGCGGGAGTATCTGCAAACGGCTCTCACCGAAAACCGTCCCTGGAACGAGATGTTTCGCGAACTGCTTACTGGCCGCGGCGACGATCCCAACCAAAAAGGCGCCTTGCAGTTTCTCCGGACCCGCGCCAAAGACCTCGATAAACTCACCAATGATGTCAGCGTGCTGTTTTTTGGCGTCAATGTAAGTTGTGCGCAGTGCCACGATCATCCGCTGGTCGATGAATGGAAGCAGGACCACTTCTACGGCATGAAATCATTCTTCCAGCGTTCCTTTGAAAACGGTGACTTCCTGGGTGAACGTGCGTATGGGCAATTGGAGTACAAAACGGCCAAAGGGGAAACTCGCCCCGCCAAGCTCATGTTCCTGACCGGCCAAGTGCTCGATGAGCCGCCCGCTGTCGAACCGGACGAAGCCGGAAAAAAAGCCGAAAAACAGCAGCTAGAAGAGCTCAAGAAAAACAAGCAGCCGCCGCCAGCCCCCAGTTACAGTCGTCGAGCTCGCTTGGTGGAAGTCGCGGCTGAATCCCCAGAAACCAGTTTTTTCGCTCGTGCGGCTGTGAATCATCTCTGGGCCCGCTACTTCGGTCGGGGGCTGGTCGCTCCGACCGATCAGCTACATGCCGCCAATACCCCCAGTCACCCCGAGCTGCTCGCTTGGCTGGCGCGGGACTTCGTTCAGCATGGCTACGACATGCGGCGACTCATTCGCGGCATCGTGCTCAGTCAAGCCTACGCTCGCAGCAGCCACTGGGAATCTGGCAACCGTCCCGACCCTGAGTTGCTGGCGGTCGCTCCGCTGCGTCCACTCTCGCCGCTCCAGTACGGCATGCTGCTACGTCAAGCCTCGAGCAATCCTGATCGGTTCGCGGCTGAATTGTCGGACGACGAACGCGAAAAGCGGCTCCAGGGCCTGGAAGGTGCGGCGCGAGGCCTGGCTGGTTCGTTTGAATATCCATCCGGACCCGATTTTCAGGTCAGCATCGACGAGGCGCTCCTGCTTAGCAACGGAGAACGAATCCAGAAAGAGCTGCTCCGCGACGATAACGAGGGGCTCGTGGGCAAACTCAAGACGATCAGCGATGTCAATGAGGCGCTCGATCTGGCGGCTGAAAATATTTTTGGACGCAGCCTGACCGAAGCCGAGCGGGCTCCCCTGCGGCTCTATGTGAGCACTCGCGCCGATCGCGCTGTGGACGCTTGGCGACAAGTCGTCTGGGCGATGCTCACCAGCGGCGAAAACCGTTTCAATCACTAAGACGAGCATTCCTCCGAGTTTTCATCCCCGAGTTTCTATTTTCTGTTGTCCTTGCGAGTTTTCATCATGCACGATTCTGCCACCAACCTCGCGCGACGCCGCTTTCTGTCCAGCTCTGCCCACAGCCTGCTCGGCGGTGCCACAGCGAGCGCGCTGTTTTCCGCTAGCCCAATGCAGCAGCTCGATCTGCTCCAACGTCCGGCTCTCGCGGAAGAACTCAAACGACAACAAAAACGAGTGATTTTGCTCTGGCTGGCCGGCGGCGCCAGTCAACTGGAAACGTTCGATCCCAAACCCGGTCGGCCGACGGGCGGACCATTCAAAGCGATTCCCACCAACGTGCCCGGGATTCACCTCTCCGAGCTGATGCCGCAGCTTGCCCAGCGATTGCAAAACACCGCCATCATTCGCTCGCTCAGTACCGGCAATGCCGATCACGGCGGCGGTGCTCGACTCATGCACCTCGGTCGACGTGATGAAGCGTCGGTGAAGCTGCCCGACATGGGCGCCATCCTCGCCCGTGAATTGGGCCAGGTGAACAGTCAAGTGCCCGACTACGTGACCTTCTACACCGCCACGGAAGGACGCGGCAACGCCATCGGCCAAGCGGGCTTCCTCGGCGCTCGCTTCAGTCCGATGTTTCTCACCACCGATTCTTCGCCTCCCAACCTCAAACGACTGGAACTCATCAGCGACGTCGATCATCAGGATCGCGCCGAACTGCGGAATTTGCTGGCCGCCGAGTTCGCTCGGGGACGCGAATCCAGTTCGCTCCAAAGTCACAATGAAGCGTACAGTCGAGTGCGGGGGTTGATGGCCAGCGACAAGCTCTTCGATATTTCTCGAGAATCACAGGAAGTGCGCGATCAATATAGTCCGACGCTCTTCGGCGAACAAACGCTGGTGGCACGACGCTTGGTCGAAGCGGGCGTGCCGTTCGTCAAAGTCTCCCGCGCCTGGTGGGATAGTCATGGTCAGAACTTTGAGACGCATTTGGAACTGGTGACCGAACTCGATCGAGTGCTCACCGCCCTGCTGAACGATCTAGCACAACGCGGCCTGCTCGACAGCACCCTCGTCGTCACCCTCAGCGAATTCGGCCGCACCCCGCAAATCAACTCCAGCCTCGGCCGTGATCACTTTGCGAATGCGTGGAGCTGCTCGTTGTCGGGCTGCGGCATCAAAGGCGGCTCCGTCTACGGCAAGTCAGACGAGGATGGAATGCAGGTAGCCGAAGGGAAGGTGACGGCCGCGGAACTCTTCGCCACGATCTTCCAAGCCCTGGGCATCGATCATCAAAAGGCCTACCAGTTGGGTTCACGTCCCATTCCACTCACCGATGCCGGCACCAAGCCGGTGCGCGACGTGCTGGCCTAATTCTGCTTTCACCACTTTTGGTCTACCCCGGATCCATTCGCCATGCCACTCAGTCAAATCAAAGTTCTCAAGGAACTGAATCGCAAAGAAATTTTTCTGTCGATCGCGCGCGACGCGAAGAGCGGACGGCTGTTTTGCGGAGCGTCCGATTTTAAAATCTATGGCGTGCAGGATCCGCTGGCGGAAAAGCCCGAGTTCTCGGCGTGGACCGGTCACTCCAGTTACGTCACAGGACTGGCCTGCGCCGCCGGTCATCTCATTTCCGGCAGTTACGATGGGCAGTTGATCTGGTGGGATCTGAACGCCGCTCCCGCTGCCGACGCAACGAATGCTACGGCGCCGGCGAATGCTGCGGCGCCGGCGAATGCTACGGCTGCTGGTGAAGCTGCCGGACCGCGCGTACGCACCATTGCGGCCCATCAAAAGTGGATTCGTAAAGTAGTCGCCTCGCCGGACGGCCAGTGGATTGCGAGTGTGGCGGATGACATGGTTTGCCGCGTCTGGGAGAGTGCCACGGGACAACTGCGCTGGGAACTCAAAGGGCACGCCGAACGCACTCCGCAGCATTTTCCTTCCATGCTCTATGCCTGCGCGTTTCATCCCAGTGGCGAGCAGTTGGCGACGGTCGACAAAGTTGGACATGTCGTTGTCTGGAATCTCGCCAACGGGCAGCCGCTGATGACCATGGAAACTCCCACCATGTACACCTGGGATCCAAAACAACGCGTGCACTCCATCGGTGGTCCCCGGTCGCTCGCCTTCTCTCCCGATGGAAAACTGCTCGCCGTGGGTGGCATGGACCAAGTGGGAAATATCGATCACTTGGAAGGGAAGTCGCGGGTGGAAGTGTTTGAGTGGAGTAAGGCGGAGCGGGTGCAGGAATTCACGGGCGATGGTTTCAAGGGGCTGGTCGAGCGATTAATCTTTTTGCCGGACGGTGAATGTTTGCTGGGACTTGGCGGTGATAATGGCGGCTTCGTACAAGCCTTTGATCTTAAAGAAAAACGAATCTTGAAGCAGGAAAAAGCCGCCACGCATGTTCACGACGCCGTGTTGGGCGAGACCAGCGAGCGGTTATATGGAGCAGCTCACCAGCGTCTGATCGTCTGGGAACTGTCCGGTTAACTCGCATGAGCAACCCTCCGGAGTCGACCGCTGATCCCAGTCGACAATTACCTCGTCCGCAGTTCACTCTGCGAACTCTGTTTCTCATCATCACGCTTGTCTGTCTGCTGTTGGCCGCTTACCAAGTGCTTAGTCCGCTGGCGATCGGGGTGCTCATCCTGGTGCTGCTCTCCGTCCTCGCCCACGTCGCCGGTAACGCAATTGGCACTCAGCTGCGCGATGGCCAATCAGGATCACCAACCGCCGGCGCCCAGGATCAGCTGAGTGGCAGCCGAGTCGACGGGGGACTTCCCGATAGTCATGCTCGCCGTCCACTGGCCGCGGACGATTTCGCCCGCCGCTCGCAGCTCAGTCACCGCCAATCGCTGCGCTGGCTCATCATTCTGCCGTCGATCGTGGTCGGCGCGACGATCGGTGGACTGCTCGGCGCGTGGTGGTTGTCCAACATTCCTGCAGTTCAACTGTCCCTGCTGAAACTGGTCGTCGGCACGACCGCCACGACGGTCCTGGGCGGCATGCTCGGTTTTCTCCTGAGTGCCTTCCTCAAAACACTCATCAGCGCCAATCAAGATGCCTGGCGACACTGATCGGATGCCTGGCGACACTGATCGGACGCCTGGCGACACTGATCGGTTTTCGTCCCGAGCAGTGCGCTTAGCGTGTTGCTAAGCGGTCACGGGCAGCCAGGCCGCGGGCGATCGCTTCTTCGGCGGAGTCGGCCAGCACGGTGAGGTGCCCCATTTTTCGCCCCACACGCGGCTCGCGCTTGCCATACAAGTGCAGATGAACAGACGAGTCTAGGCAGGCGGCGACCCAGTGCGGGGGGCCCGCTTCCCAGACATCGCCGAGCAGATTGATCATGGCTGCCGGTCGAAGTCGATCCGTTGCTCCCAGCGGCAAGCCACAAGCTGCTCGCACTTGCTGCTCGAATTGGCTGGTCTGGTGAGCGTTGATCGTCAAATGTCCCGAGTTGTGAGGCCGCGGTGCGAGTTCGTTGATTAAGAGCTCGTCGTTGGTCGTGAGAAAAAATTCCACGCAGAGCACGCCAACCACATCGAGACTGGTCATGACCGCGCGCGCGATTTCTTCGGCCGCTTGTTCGATGGCTGGCGACAGCCCTGCCGGCACACTGGAGACATCCAAAATATGATTGCGGTGGACATTGCGGATCGGTTCGTAGCAGCACAGTCCGCCATCGACACCGCGCACCGCAATCACCGACAGCTCCGCTTGCAGATCGACCCAGCGTTCCAGCACCGCATCCGCTTGCCCGAGTTTTTCCCAGGCAGCGGCAATGCTGTCCCCCGCCGCCAGTTTGATCTGTCCCTTGCCGTCGTAGCCCCAGGATGCCGTTTTCAAAACGGACGGAGTTCCCACCGTGCTGGCCGCAGTCACTACATCGGCGGGCGAACGAATCGCACAAAAGTTCGTTACCGGCAGCCCCTGTTGCTGGAGAAATGTTTTCTCTCGCAGACGATTCTGAGTCGTATGTAAAACGTGGCCGCCGGGGCGCAGGGGAGCATAGCGAGCGGCCGCGTCGGCCGTGGCGGCAGGAACATTCTCAAACTCAAACGTCACCACCTCCACACTTTGTGCAAACGCCGCGATGGCCGCGAGGTCATCGTAGTGAGCGGTGATTTCCGCGTCTGCCACTTGGCCGGTCGGAGTATCATCGTCCGGTGACAACACTTGCACGCGATAGCCCATTTGGCGGGCCGAGATGGCAAACATGCGTCCGAGCTGACCACTGCCCAGGACACCGATCTGTGAACCAGGTAATACGACTTTGCTCATAGCTCTGACTGATCCAAAACCGATTGGGTTTGAAGTTGTTGGTATTCGCGGAGTCGGGTCGCGAGTGCGGCATCATGCAGCGCGAGCATGCGGATGGCCAAGAGGGCTGCGTTCTTCGCGCCGGATTCGCCAATCGCCAGCGTGCCGACCGGAATTCCGCCTGGCATCTGCACAATCGATAGCAGCGAATCAAGTCCCTGCAGGGCGCGACTCTGCACCGGCACACCCAGTACCGGGAGAATGGTTTGTGCGGCCACCATGCCGGGCAGGTGAGCCGCTCCACCCGCGCCCGCGATGATGATGCGCAGGCCACGACCTTCCGCTGACTGCGCATACTCGCACATCCACTGAGGGGTGCGATGAGCCGACACAACTCGGCATTCATGTGGGACCTGCATCGACGTCAACAGCTCGGCGGCATGTCGCATTGTCTCCCAATCGGACTTACTGCCCATGATCACGCCCACAAGCGGACTGGCATTGGCATTCATTGAATTTCCCTCTGCACGGTTCCTCGAAATCGAGGCTTCGCTCGACTCACTTCCGCTAGCCGTCCGGCACCTTGCCGGGTCCCCAGTGTAACAATCTCCCCGCGTCCGTGCAGCTTCGTGTCACGCTAAGTTCGGAAGAGGGGCACAGAGGGTGTTTTTGGAAACACAGAGGCACGGAGGGGTTTTTGGAAACACAGAGGCACAGAGGGCATGGCGCGGGCTTCGCCCGCAACCCAACAATAAAGGCGTGAGTCGCTAGATTATGGTGGTGGGTATTGCAAACCTCCACTTTTATCAAGGACTCACGCCATGCGTTCCTTTCTCGATGTTCACGCAGAAAAAATCAAGGGCTCACTGAGCGGATTTGATCGAGTTCGTTTCCGTGGAACGTTACGGATGCTGGCGAATTCGAAGGGCCTGGGGTGCTTCTTGCACCTGATCGGAGTTCTGTTGAAGGACTTCCGAGAGTGGTCGTTGGAGCTCACGGGACGGATTCGTCGCGCAGCGGTGGAACTCGCGGGGGTGCGACAACGTCCGGTGATTTACTTGTGCAGTTGCCACACGGACAAGGAGGCGCTGGCCCGACGGATCGCGGAGCGGGATGGCATCACGGAGGGGCTGATTTGCGTGCTGACGTGCGTCGAATCGTGTCAGACGTTCATGATTCGCAAGAATGCCGCGGCGAAGAAACTGGAACTCGCACCACACGAAGGTCGTTGCCTGCACCAGTACTTCTATGTTCAGCACCCTCTGTTTGGATTCATGCAAATGCGAGTGCAGACGTGGGCTCCTTTTACGGTGCATGTGAACATCAATGGTCGGGAGTGGCTGGCGGGGCAGTTACGACAGGCGGGCGTGGCGTTCGAAAAACGAGACAACTGCTTCGTGGATGTCGCCGATGTGGGGCAGGCGCAGGCCTTGTTAGACGAACAACTGCGGACGTCGTGGAAGGCCGTCCTCGGAGACTTGGTGCGGGAGTACCACTCCACGCATGAGACTTCTCAGATCTTTCAGCGGGAACCGTACTACTGGTCGGCTGATGAAACAGAATGGGCCACCGACGTCATGTTTCGCAGTCCCCAGGAGTTGTCGCAGCTATATCCGGCGTTGGTGCGGCACTCGGTCAACCATGTCGGCTGCCAAAATGTGCTGCATTACCTGGGACGCAGATCAGATGTCAGCCGGTACCGCGAAGCTGAGATCACGACGAGCGTACTGAGGCGCCACGAAGGAACACGCTGCAAGCATTCCCTCGACGCCAATTCCATCAAGATGTACGACAAGCAAGAGAGCGTGTTGCGGATCGAGACCACGATTAATGACACGCGCGCAATGACCGTCTTCCGTCCCAAGGAAACCGATCCGGACGGACCACCCAGTTGGCTGCAGTTGCGGAAAGGCGTGGCGGATTTGCATCGTCGCGCCCAATTGAGCCAAGCATCGAATGAGCGTTATTTGGCGGACTTGGCCAGCGTGGAACATACGGAGTCGTTCGGGCAGTCGCTTGCCGATCACTGCCGCCCCACGTCCCACAACGGTCGCCGCGTGCGTGCGCTAAACCCGTTCCAGGCCGTCGACCACAAACTCTTGGAGGCGGTTAATCAGGGTGAGTTTCTGATCCAAGGATTTCGCAACCGCGACATCAAGAGAAAGGTCTTCGGCGACGACGCCCAATCTTCGCGGACCAAAGTCGGTCGTCGACAGTCGGGACAAGTCACACGGTGGCTCACGCTGCTGCGTGCTCATCGATTGATCAAGAAAGTGCCGCGCACACATCGGTACATGCTCAGCGAAAAGGGGCGAATCGTCGTCACCGCGATACTCGCCGCAAAAAATGCCAGCACGAAACAACTTGCAGCTATCGCCGCGTAAGGTTCGATCGCGAAACAACTTGCGGCTATCGCCGCGTGAAATGTTCGCGTCCTGCGCAAATTCTGATGGTTAGTAGTACAGAGGACTCTGTGCCCTCTGTGCCTCTGTGTTTCAATTCCCGAAGTTTCAATCCCCGAAGTTTCAATCCCCCAATCACACGAAGTATTCGACGGGCAGTTTACTCGGAGCACCAGGCACTTCTTGCACATAGCGTGGCACGGCATAGCCGGGCAATTCCGCTCGCAGTTGCGCCACTATTGCCAGGCCCTGAGCGACAGGCACCTCAAAATGG
>JBJSXJ010000169.1:0-16985 GCA_046086325.1 Planctomycetota bacterium
AGCCCGAGGCCCAACCGGAAGCGAAACCGGATGCTGAGCCCGAGGCGGGTGCTGGGGAGTCGGCGTTTGTGGATCGGCAGCTAGCCAAGGCGCTGGAGTATTTACACGGGAAGCTTCAAGAGCCGCAGCCGGCGGTGAACCAGAATTGATGATTCTCACGTTAGAAACAACCTGTGATGAAACGGCGGCGGCCGTGATCACGGATCAGCTGGAGGTGCTCGGGGCGGTCGTCGCCTCGCAGGATCAACTGCATGCGCGGTTTCGGGGAGTGGTGCCGGAGATTGCCGCGCGGGCTCATCTGGAGAATCTGTTGCCGGTTGTGGATGAAGCGCTGCGGCGGGCGGGGGTGAGGAAAGAGCAGTTAGAGGCGATTGCGGTGGCGAACACTCCGGGGCTGGCAGGTTCGCTGCTCGTGGGAGTCGTAGCGGCCAAGTCGTTGGCGGTAGCGCTCGGGATTCCGCTGGTCGCGATCAATCATTTACATGCTCACATCTATGCTTGTCGCATGGCGGTTCGCCGCGAGATTTTTCCCTGCGTGGGACTCATCGTTAGCGGTGGCCACACCAGTTTATATCGCTGTCACAATGCGTTTACGTTTGAACTGCTGGGGGGCACGATCGACGATGCGGCGGGGGAAGCGTTTGACAAGGTGGCGAATTTGATGGGGTTAGGTTTTCCCGGCGGACCGGCACTGGCCAAACTGGCCGCTCAGGGCAATCCGCGGGCGTATCGTTTCCCGCGTAGTTTTGTGCATGAGCCGGAGCGGCTGCAGTTTAGTTTCAGTGGGCTGAAGACCGCTGTCCGATATGAGCTGGCGGGGCCGGGGCGACCGGACTTCAGTGCCCTGCAGATTCCCCGTCAGACGCTGGCGAACATTGCCGCTAGTTTTCAGGAGGCGGTGGTGGATTGTCTGGTGACGAAGTCGAGGCAGGCTTTGGAGGCGACGGGGCTGCGGACGTTGTGTGTGGGGGGCGGAGTGGCTGCGAACCAGCGACTGCGGGCGGCATTGCAGGCAGCTTTACCGGCGAGCAAGGGGTATGAACTGATCATCGCGCCGCCGGAACTTTGTACCGACAACGCGGTGATGGGCGGGATTGCGATCGAGCAATTGCGGGCCGGTCGGCACGCCGAGCTCGATCTGGATTGCATCCCAGGCCTGGTGCGCTGAGGAATTTCCGCGGTTGCTTCCCGCCCCTGCTAACGGTCTCACGGCCAGGAGCCCACAGCAGGAGCCCGCCGCACGAGCGACACCCCGCTCGAAGTGCATAGCCCCGCTCCCGAATCAGGGCTGCTTACGATAAACTCATATTCGGGCAGACTGAGGACCTGTTACTTTAACTTGGCCAGCGCTGGCCGTTGCTTCCGTCTGAAAGTCTTATGGCTACTTCTGTTGCGATCATTGGTGCCGGTATCTCGGGGCTGACCTGCGGGCTTCGATTGCGGCA
This sequence comes from Planctomycetota bacterium, assembly GCA_046086325.1. Taxonomy (GTDB): domain Bacteria; phylum Planctomycetota; class Planctomycetia; order Pirellulales; family Pirellulaceae; genus JBJSXJ01. Next base: position 1,446 of record JBJSXJ010000169.1, read on the forward strand.
AGCGGGTTATTCCGTCGTGCTCTTCGAGAAGTCGCGGGGCGTGGGTGGGCGAGTGGCTCAGCGGCGTGCTCCGCAGAACATCGAGTTTGATCATGGGGCGCAGTATTTCACGGTCCAGGATCCGCGTTTTGAATCGGTAGTGGCGAGTTGGCAGGAGCAGCGCCTGGTCGACTCGTGGGACGGTCTGATCGGCACTCTGCGACGTGGGCAGTGGCAACGGTCGACGGGCGATACGGTGCGCTATGTCGGAACACCGGCGATGACCTCGATCGCCAAGCATCTGGCTCAGGATCTGCAAGTGCTGCTGCAGACGAAAGTTGGGCAGGTGCAGTTCAATGCAGAGCGTCGGCAGTGGCAGCTGCTGAATGAACTAGGCCGTCCCCTGGGCACGTTCGATGCCGTGGTGGTTTCCACTCCGGCCGCTCAAGCCGTGCAGCTGCTGCCAAACTGGCAGTTGTTGCAAGCGGCGGTCGGGCGAGTGGTCATGGCACCTTGCTGGACGGTGCTGCTCGCCTACGAAGAGTCGCTGGGATTTCCGCTGGATGGCGCCTTCGTGCAAGATTCACCGCTCTCTTGGATCGCGCGGAACAACAGCAAGCCGCGGCGGTCCGCGTTACCGGAGTGCTGGGTGCTGCACGGCAGTCCGAGCTGGTCGCGGGAGAATATTGAAATGCCGAGTGACGAAGTGGTGCGGGCCTTGCGAGCGGCATTTTGGGAAGCGGCGGCGCGTCCCCTGCAATCTGCTCAGTACACCTTCGTGCATCGGTGGCGCTATGCGCTGCCGGTGGAAACGCTGCCGGAGCGATTTTTGTTTGACCCAGATCAGGGTCTAGCGGCCTGTGGAGATTGGTGCGGGGGTCCGCGAGTGGAAGGCGCTTACCTCAGTGGCCTCGAACTGGCCGAAGCCATGCTGTCTGCCTAGCCGCAGGCCTTTGGCCTTTGGACGTTCTCGCGGCAACGATCACTCGAGTTTGAGTGGCGGAGCGGCGGCGGGGACGGCGGCCTGAAAGTTTTCACCGAGTGCCGCTGCGATGGTGGCGGCGACTTGGGACTGAGTGGTGGGCAGCGACTGCCGCACTCCGAGTGCTTTCACATCGGGGCCGAGGAGTCCGATCCAGATGAATTCTGCGGTGGCAATATTCTTGCCATGATCTGTCCAGTTCTCGCGCTGGGCACCACGGCCGTGGTCGGTGGTGACGATGAGTGTGGTTTGATTGCGATATTGGTCGTGTGCTTGCAGCCAGTTCCAAAGCTCCTGTAAGAAGCGATCGGCTTTGCGCGCGGATTCCAGGTAGAGATCGTAGCGGCGTCCGTGCGCCCATTCATCGGTTTCACCCAGGCCGATGTAGAGCACTCGCGGTTGATGCCGCTGCAGATGTTCCTTGGCCGCCTCCATCGTAATGGCATCGAAGCTGTTATTCGGCCAGTAGCGCGGCAAACGCTGGATCATTTCATTGATGGACTGCTGGCGTACCGTCAGCGGTTCATCGGCCAGTGGTACCCAGCCGGCGTGAACGGGCAGACCGTTTTTCTTCGAGCGAAAGATCGACGGAAAAACATCCCACGTACAAAACGCCGCCACTCGGCGTTCAAACCCGGGACGACTGGCGAGGAATTCCAGTACGGAGAGATTGGGGTTATCCACCTTATCGTTGGAGGCGATGCGGGGATCGGCGACGCCGCAGAAGAGCTCGCTGTAACCGGGGTAGGAGAACTTCAAGCCGTTGGTGCTGGTGGTTGTGGCTTCACGTTCGGGGTCGCCGAACACTTGGCCAGAGACGGCGATCGTTTTCCAGAAGAATGGCAGGAGCGCTTCGCGGCGGGCCTCGGGAGTCTCACGCCAGAATTCGGCCCGCAAGCCAGCCACATTTTTGACGCCGCCGAAGTTCGCATCGAACAGGGCGCTATCGGCACCGGTGAACAGTTCCTGACGCCGGAAGCCGTCGAGTGTCACGACGATCACATTTTTCGTAGTGCGGGGTGGTTCCGCGCCGACTTCGCCGGCTCTCCATCCTGTGAGGAACAAGACCAGCAGCGTGAGCAGAAGGGGCTGTTTTCGACAGGACTGCTGGCGACAGGACTGGTCGGAACAGGAACGCAGGCGAGTGGTCATTCGGAGTCATCCGTGCGATCGGAAAGTGATTTGGCCACTCGGCGCGGTGACGGCTGCGGGATCATGACCGGCGGACGCTTATCGAGCATCCGTCCCGGTGGGCTGACGCTTGATTCTTCAGGCGCGGGGGGGCGAGTGACGAGCGGGTTGGCGGTGGTGGGGCGAGTTTGCTGAATGATGCTGGCGGCGGCCGCCCGATGCTGCTCGACACGCGCTTGCATCCGGGACTCTTCCGTCGTCAGGTGTGATGGGATTGCGAAGGTTGGCGGCGAGAGCGGGGTGGTCGGCGAGAAGGTGGCCGGGAGGTTGGTGGGCGACCGTTGACCGCCGTAGGAAGCGGTACGCATTGGCCGAGGTGTGGGTGAGCTGCTGGTCGGTATTCGCTCGGGGATGCTCGGCGGTGCGGGGTGCGTGGGGGGAGCTGCAGGGTGAGGTGTGGCGAGCGGATCCCAGCGCATCGCTTCAGTGGTTACCTTAGCGCGGTCGGCGCGCGTGGCGCCCCAGGTTGAGGTGCGCGAGCGGTAGTTGGCGGGAGCGTGACTGGCGTGGCTGGCGGGAGGGGGCGTTGGGTAACGCGCGGTGGTCGGGTAGCGCGGGACGCTGCTGTGACCGCCGGTGCTGCTGTGACTGCTGCTGCTGTGACTGCTGATGCTACCACTACGATGAGCGACGGCGGAAGCGACCAGACGCTGCTGGGGCAAGTCATCCGCGAAGGTCTTCGACGGCTGCTGCGTACCTTCGATCGCTCGACGGACCGCACCGTAGGCGATCTGGGATTTGGTGGCGGCCAGTTTATCAACTTGCAGATTGTCGTCGGCAGCCGGACTGAAACCTGGTGAGTGGACGAGGCGACTGGGGGCGTCCGGGGACGGGAGACCAACGGCCGTGGCGGCCGCCTCCACCACGACCATGACGGCCGCGTCCGCCCCGGCAGTGGCGGCCGCTTCCGCCTCGACCGTGGTTGGCTCTGCCGATGGTTCGACGAGGGGAACCGCGGGCGCGATTGGATCCGGCGTCGCGACTTCCTGCGGAGCTACGGGAGTGGTTTGTTTGAGTCGTACCGGTACGGGCGGTACATCGACGACGGGGGTGCGCCAATCGACGGGTTTACTGGAGAGAATGATGCTTGGTGGCACGTGGTCAATGTGAGCCGGAGTGGCTCGATTGGCGGGCGGAGCCGCCTGACTGACCAAGCAGAGCACTTCGTTCAGTCCCACGACCGAGGTAACGAGGCCAGCGGTAACGAGGATCAAGCGTTTCATATCAGCAAACTCGACAGTCTATCGGTTCCGATTTCACGGTTGGGTTGGCTCTGGCTCCAGCGGCTCGGTGATCGCTGGTGCGGGAGTGGTGGGGATGGTTTCAAAACCAGCTTGTGAGGTGAGTTCTTCGACGGACGCAGGGTCAGTGGCGGCGGGGTCAGTGGCGGCCGGCTGACCTGGGGCGGCCTCGTCCGTGGGAGCGGTCGCGGAGATTTCGCGGCGAGCGGGAGTTGGAGCCGGAGTTGGCTCGCCGGTTTCTGCCTGGGGGATTTCTTTTTCTGGCAAGGTGTAGTCGCGGATTTCACCATCTTCAGTGGCGGTGCGCGAATTCCAACTGGTCCGTGACAGTTCGTCGGCCAAGTGCACGTTGTTGTATTCCAGCAAGCTGCCCTTTTCGAAATGGACATTCTTGATGGCCAGGGCATTTTCCACGACTGCTGCGTGATAGGTGCTCTCTGCATCCACGACTCGGCGGATTGCTTCGAGCAGGTCGGTCATGCGCGATTCGTAGATTTTGCCAGGTGAAGGGGTGTCCGGATCTTGAGGGATCTCGGCCCGGAGCTGGCTGTAGCGCTGGCGAGCCGCGTCGCGACGCTGGGCGGCGAGCATGCACAGTTCATAGGTGCGGGCAACATCGGAGTAGGCGTTGCTGAGGTCATGCAGCACGGAGCGTTCCTGTTCGGTGAGCAGGGCCCGTTCGCGAGCGAGGAAGAGTTGTGCGTTGCGGACGGCGGCATGTCCCTGACGAAAACCGACGGGGAAGGTTAGTTCGCCACCGAGTCGCCATTCTTGGTAGTCGCCACTGACGAGGTTCTGGACGGCGTTATCAACATTCAACGCTTCGGTGCCGGGGATATAGCCGTTGGAGTTGTTCCAGAGATCGACGCCGGTACCGCGGAAGCGATAGCGACCGATCAGGTCGAGTCGTGGCAGGAGGAAGTTGCGGCTGGCGAGCAGTTCGAGTTCTCGCCGTTTCACTTGCAGTCGTTGTCGCTGCAGTTCGGGGCGACGCGCCAGTGCCTCGGCGGTCAAGCTGTTCCAGTCCAATTTCATCGGTGCCAGGCAGGGATCGCTCTTGGGCACAATGATGCGTCCATCGTTGATCGGCAGACCGATGAGCAAGCGGAGTCGTCGCTCGGCGACTTGCACACCCGGCACGGCGCGGAACGTTCCGCCACCGATGTCACCACCGGAGCGAGTGCCGGTTTGCACCTTGCCGCTGAAGGCGTTCTGCACCTCTTCTGACAGCCGATAATACTGTTCGCGGGACTGCGCTTCTTTTTCTAACTGCAAAGCACTCTTGGTTTGAATACGAGTCCGGAAGCCTTCCCAGATTTTCAAAGTTTCTTCGCGGCCGCTGGTTTTCGCTTCCAGGTCACGGTAGGCGTAGTACAGATCCCAGTAGGCGTTCTCCACATTGTTGATGTAGTCGCGCAAGCCCAATTCGAAATCTGCCGTGCTGATGTCGGTATTCAAGCGCGCGATGGTGACACCGTTGTAGACACCGGGAGTCGCATTGGGACCGGCGATGCGATTGAAATCGACTCCCGATCCTTGAAACAGCGGATGCCGGAATTCACCTTCCACATAGGTGGTCCAAGGCAGATTGGGGTCGAAGTTTCCGGGCGCGTTGTTGAAGTCGTAGGAGGAGATGCTGCGCGCCGTGAACTCGGTGCCCGTGGCCGCTTTCTTCGACAACTGGAAGCGATAGGAGTGCAGGTTTTGGCTGAGCTGATTGGTACCACCGGCCAGGAAGCGGTTATTGCTGATGAAGTCGTTCTTATCGAAGTTGGCGGCGACGGTCGCTTGGGCATCGAAGGCGGCCAGTGCCGCTTGCACGCCTTGCCGGGGATCGGTTTCGCTGAGGGCTGGTCCGTAGGTGGTGCGGGCGACGACGGGTGTGTTTAGCACTTGCCCGCCTAAATCGCGCAGGACCGTGGAATTGCCCAGAGCCATCTGCACGGTTTCATCGAGCGTCAAGCTCCACTGCTCGCCTGGCTGACTTTCGATGGTGAGGGGAGCGGCGGATCGCTGCGCGGGATCCATTTCGGTGGAGGTCACGTCGGGGTAATCGACTTGGCCGATCATCCGGTGATATTTTTCCAGCGTTTGCTCGCCAACCGCGCCGGTGTAGGTGGGCCGGGCCGAGCAGCCGATGAGGCTGGCGGACAGTCCGAGGCAGACGAGGCCCGTGAGTGTGGCCCAGAGTCGTCGGCGGCGACGCTGCTGAAGGCGTGCGCGCCAACCAGTTGATTTGCGAATCGTCGAGGTTTCGATGTTCATCATGAGCGTTTCATCCCTAGCTTTCGTCGATGCGCCCCGGGCTGGATTTCCCCGGACTGGGAAATCTGCGGCGGGCGTTTACGCCTGCTTTCCTTTCATTCGGCACTTTCGTCAAACTGGTTAAAACCATTTCGACTAATATTTCCGGAAAGTTAGGGACGATCGCTACCAACCTTGTAGCTTAACAGCCGGCCTCTAGGCTCGGGTTGGCTCCCCAGGGTCGGTCGCTGGCGTGACTGCGGCGAGCGGAGGGCCGCGCGTTCAGCAATTGGTTTTAACTTGGAATTTTTTGAAAACCGCGATAGAGTACGCCCCGTACGACGGGGTGCGGTGAGGGCGTATGGCCGCAGGAGTTGGGTCGTATTGGGTACTTTTTGTTGCAGACCTTTCGCCGGGGTGGCGAGTTACAGCTGAGGGAGAGACGGGGACATGCCGCAGGGAACAGCAGCCACGAGCGCAGATGAGATGTGGCGCGCGATTGAGCGGCTGGTGGAGGAGGTGGCGGTCGGCGTGCGTGGGGCCGAGCCACCCGAACGTTTCTTTCCACTTGTCCTGGACCGGGCGATACGGGCGACGGGAGCGGAATCCGGCGTCATTTGGCTCTTAGGTCCCGACCAGAGTTGGCAGGCGGAGTATCAGCAAGGGGGGCGTTCGCCCGGCGTGCTTTCACCCGTCGTGCTGGAACAATTTCAGCGGCAGCCGGCGGTGCAGTTTTTTCCGGGCGGAGTGCCCGAGTTGGGGCCGACGGGTGAATGGGTCGCGCGCGGGTTGCCGGTGGTGATGGCACCGCTGGTAACGGCGGGGGAATTGCTCGGTGTGCTCGCGCTGGTCCATACGGCGATTGACGATCCTCAGGTGCAGCGGGCCTGTGGTGAATTGCTGCGGGAGATTGCCGAACGAGTGGGGCAGTGGCAGGCGGATCGGCAACTGGTGCAGCTGCGGGAGCGGGAGCGGCAGTGGCAGAGTTGGGATCGTTTTGTGGGCGATCTGCATGAGACGTGGCGGCTGCGTGACGTGGTCGCGCGGGCGGCGCACGAAGTGCGACCGCTGTTGGGTTGTGATCGAGTGTCGGTGGCGCTGCGGCGGCGTGCGACGTTTCGCCTGGAGGCGATTAGTGGTCAAGAAGAAGTGGATCGACGTTCGCCGGTGGTGCGCCGGCTGGAGCGTTTGGCGACGATCGTGGGCCGTTATGGTCAGCCGGTGACGTGGTCGGGGCCCACGGCGGAACTGCCCCCCGAGATTAGCGATCCACTCGACGCGTACCTCGATGTCGCTCATCCGCGGTGGCTGCACGTGATTCCGTTGACCGCCGGGCGGGCGGCTGGTGGCACGGCGGAGGGGGCGCGGCCGAGTGGTGCGGCAGGCGGTGACAGTAGCGGTGGCCGGCGAGTGCTAAGTCGAGCGGTGCTGGTGCTGGAGAAATTTTCGGGAGAGCCACCGGGGGATCTGGCGGAACGACTGGAGCGGCTCACGCCGCACGTGGCCCGGGCGATCGAGCAGTCGTGGGAATATAGCAGTCTACCGCTGGCGGGGATCCTGCGGAGTGGACGGTGGCTGTTTGGTCGCGAGGGGCTGTTGGGGGGAGCGCGGTTGTGGATGTCGCTGCTGCTGCTGGTTGCCGTTGCGGCGGGACTCTGTCTGCCGATCGACTTTACGGTTCGAGCGCGGGGGATATTGCAGCCGACGATGATCCGCGAAGTTTTTGCGCCGGTGGACGGGGAGGTGGAGGAGATTGAAGTGCGGTCGGGGGAGCAGGTCGCAGCGGGGCAGGTGCTGCTGGTGCTTCGCAATCCTTCCCTGGACTTAGAAGAGCGGCGGCTGGTGGGGGAACGGGCGACGGTGCGCGAACGGCTGGCGGCGGTGGAGTCCGCGCGGCTACTGCAATCGGCGACGGGCCAGCGTCCGACCACGCCCGATGCGGCGGCGAGCGCCTCGCTGACGGGCAGTGAGGAAGAGCTGCGCGAGACGTTGAAGTCGGTGGAAGAGCAGTTGGCGGTCTTGGAGCGGCAGCGCGAATCGTTGTCGGTGGCCAGTCCGCTGGCGGGCGAACTGCTAACCTGGAATCTCGATGAATTATTAGAGGCTCGTCCGGTGACTCGTGGACAGACGCTGGTAACGGTTGGCGAGACGCAGGGGGACTGGGAAGTGCGACTTGATTTACCGGACCAGCGACTGGGGCATCTACTCACGGCGCAGGGGCGAGAAGGGGAGGCGCTGAGTGTGGAATTTCGGTCCGCGCTGCGGCCCGACGAGCGTTATCGCGGGGCGGTGTCGCGCGTGGCGCAGGTGACTTCGCGGGATGACGAGGGGCGGCCGGTGGTACGGGTGTGGGTCGCCTTTGATCGGCACACGGTCCCGGAACTGCGTTATGGGACGACGGTGACGGCGCGTGTGCATTGTGGTCGTCGCCCGGTATTCTACGTCTGGCTGCACGAGATTTGGGAATTCATCCAGTTGCAACTTTTGTTTTAGGCCCCTGGGGGCGGGAAGAACTACGAATATGAAACTTTGGCAACACGGTTTGGTAGTGACCATCGTGCTCGGGTTCGGCTGGTGCAGTCTGCCAGCTTGCGCACAGTCCGACAATTCGGAAATTGAAATCAAAGGTGTGCTGCTGAAGATCATTGAGCGAGCGGATGTGCCCGCGCGGCAGGCGGGCGAGATCAAGACGCTGCTCGTGAAAGAAGGACAGATTGTGAAAGCGGGTGAACTGCTCGCGCAGCTCGACGATGCCGAAGCACTGCTCACCGTCAAACGTGCCGACTTAGAGGCGCAGATTGCGGAGCGGAAGGCGACCGTGGATGTGGATGTGCGTGCGGCGGAGGAGGAGCATCGTGTGGCGGAGGGCGATTTTAAAAACGCGAAGCAGGCGAAGGAGCGGCGCAGCGATAGCGTGTCGTTCTCCGAGCTGGAGCATTTGCGGCTGCGGGCGACCATCAAGCAGCTCCAAGTCGAACGCACTCGGCATGCGCATGACATTGATCTCTTAACCCAGCAGCAGCGAGTCTCGGAGCTGGAACTGGCGCGGGTGCGACTGGAGCAGCGGCGAGTGACGGCGCCGCTGGCGGGTGTGGTGGTGGAGGTGCTGCAGCAGCGGGGTGAGTGGGTTGAGCCGGGGGAGCGTATTTTGCGCCTCATTCGCCTCGATCGGCTGCGTGCCGAAGGCTTCATCGATGCTCAGCTAGCGGCTCAGCAGCTGCTGGGACAGCCCGTAACGCTCAAGCTTGACGGTGGTCCGAAGGGGCCGCAAAGTTATCCGGGAAAGGTGGTCTTCATCAGTCCCGAAGTGGATCCGGTGAACCGTCAGACGCGTATTTGGGCGGAGATTGAAAATGCGGAACTGTCGCTCTTGCCGGGACTGCGCGGGCAAATGGTGATTCGCCGGGATGACCAAGCTGCGGAGCGCCGCAATTGAACGTCAGTCGTCAACGGGATGCTGAGCCCCCGGTGCGGCTGCGATGGCGCGGGGACTTGGTCAGCGAGAGTCGCTGGACGGATGGCAGACGACGGTGGGTGGTTCATGACCCGCTGGCGCGGCGCTATTTTCTGTTTCAGCAAGAAGAGTTTTATTTGGCGACGCTGCTGGATGGCGTGCGCGGGATGGGGGCCATTGGTCGCGAGTTCACGCGCGAGTTTCCGCTCCTTAAATTTGACGCTCGTCGCTGCCAACTGTTTTTCGGACGATTGCATCGGGACGGGTTGGTGCTGAGTGATGTACCGGGGCAAGCAGCGGTTTGGTCGGGGCGGCAGCAGAAGAGTCGTCGCAGTCGTTGGCTGGCGGCACCCGGCAGTATCCTCGCCTGTCGCTTACCGGGCTGGAATCCGGATGGTTTTCTCGATCGGTTGTATCCCTGGGTGAGCTGGTTCTTCAGTGTGGGTGGAGTGGTCGCGGGGCTGCTGCTGATGCTGGTGGCTTTGCTGCTGCTAGCGGGGCACTGGTCCGAGCTGCCGGCACGCATGCCGACGATGGAATCGCTCTTCGCGCCGCAGCAGTGGGCGATTTTGGCCATCATTCTGGCACTGACGAAGGTGGGCCATGAGCTGGGGCATGCGTTGACCTGCAAACATTTCGGCGGGCGTTGCTCCGAAATGGGAGTGATGTTTTTGGTGTTCACGCCGTGCTTGTACTGTGATGTGGGGGACGCGTGGCTGATTCCGGGGCGCTGGCGTCGAGCGGCGGTGGCGGCGGCCGGTGTCTATGTCGAGTTGCTGATTGCGGCTGGGGCGGTGTTATGCTGGTGGTACTGTCGCTCGCCGTGGTGGCAGAATGTCTGGTTTTTGGTGGTGACGGTCTGCGGAGTCAGCACGCTGGTCTTCAATGCGAATCCGCTGCTGCGATACGACGGCTACTTCATTCTGGCCGATTTCCTCGACTTGCCGAATCTCTGGCTGCGGGCTCGCGAGCAGGTTTTGTGGCTGGGAAAACGCTTGGTTTTCAGTCGCTTGGAGCCGTCCGAGGTGGTGGAGCCGCATCCGTGGTTCATGGCGGTGTATGGCTTATCCGCGACAGTCTATCGCTGGTTTGTGTTTGCGGCTTGTCTGGCGTTTATCCTGCAGGTGACTCGCCGCTGGGAGCTGAGTGTGTTGGGTCCGATGGTGTGTGTCACGAGTGGAGTAGGGATGGTCGTTCCGGGGATTCGCGGACTCTACACCTTCTTTAGCTACCCGCACTGGCAGCGGTCGCTGACGTGGAGCCGATTGGGCTGGTTAGCGGGTTTGGCGACCGGTTTGGGGCTGCTCATCGCGTACCTGCCGCTGCCGTACCGAGTCTCGGCAGCAGCACTCGTGCAGATTCAGGACGCTCAGCCGGTCTACGTGACCGTGCCTGGAACCTTGCAAGAAGCCGTGGTACCGGGCACACGCGTGACCGCGGGAGAGACGATCGCGCGGCTGGAAAATCTGGCTCTGCAGCGTGAGCTGGTGCGGTGGCGTGGGGAGCTGCGCATTCAGCAAGCGCGCGTAGCGGCTCTGGAGGCGCAGCGAGGTGACGAAGCGGCGGCGGGAAATCGCCTGCCGGCAGCGCGGGAAACGTTGGCAGGCTTGCGGCAGGTGGTCGAGCAGCGGGAGCGTGATCAGCAGCGGCTGGAGTTGGTCGCTCCGGTGGATGGCCTGGTGCTGCCGCCGACGGAGATTCCCGCACCGCCGCCCGATGGCACTCAACTGCCAGCTTGGTCGGGTACGCCCACGGAGCGTCGCAATTTGGGTGCGGAACTAAGTAACGGCACGTTAGTGGCCTGGATTGCACCGCGGCTGCAGTGGGAAGCGACGTTGTACGTGACCGAGTCCGATGTCGAACTGCTGCGTGAGGGGCAAGCGGCGGCGGTGATGGTGAAAGCTTGGCCGGGAAACGTGCTCCGCGGCCACGTCGCGGAGATTTCGCCGATGGATTTGAAGCGCGTGCCGGAGGAGTTGTTGGCCGAGGCACAGATTCCGTATCAGCTGGATGCAGCCGGCAAGCCGCGCCCCTTGGAAACTCACTATCAAGTCCGCGTCACGTTGACGGATGCGGAGTGGGAACTGGTCAATCGTTTGCGGGGCGAGGCGAAGATTCAGGTTCCCCCGCAGTCGCTCGGCTATCGTGCGTGGCGTTGGGCACGATCGTGGTGGGCCGGCCCACGGTAGGGAGGTGAGTTAACAGTATGAGCCGATTTTGCGAGGCTCACCTCACGCCACTCGCGCGAAGGTTCAGTCGGATTGTTTCACGCCAAGGCACGGAGCTCGCGAAGGGTTTTCAAGTTGGCATCCGGCTTGGCGTTTAGACGTTTTGGCGTGGGCGTAGTTGCTTAGGGTAGCACGAGGAAGAACCCGGTGAGGACGCTGGCTTCGACAGCCGCGGCTTTCCAGCTGAAAGGTGGCAGCTCGCGGACGCGGGGAGCCATGAAGCCGGCCTTATAGGGATGGTTCCAGTCGTAGCAGCAGCGTGGTGAGTGGACGGTCATGAGGTAGGGCAGAGCCGGGATGGTACCAAAGAACCTAGCGCCGGACACGGCAGGTTGCAGGAACCCGCGCGAGCGACCATGGCGTTCCAGATTTGCTTCTTCGAAGTAGAGCGGTGGGTGGCAGAAGTCGGCGGCGGCGGCGCTCACGAGCCAGCCGGGGCCGAAGACGGATCGGCCGAGCGGATTGGCGCAGTGCAGTTTTTCCATTTCCTGGCGACGATCGACCGGCTCCTCACCATCATCCAGTGGCAACTGTTGAGGTTCGTTGGCGGGACGTTTGGCACGTTGGAGAATCGACAGCGCGACATCTTCCAAGCGGGAGTCTGCTGAGAAGGGTGCGACATCGTTGGAGGGCATGTTGTCGGAAGCGGAGGGAGCGTTTTCTTCGGTGGCGGGAGTGGCTGGCGGGGCCTCATCATCTTCCGAACTCGGCATCGCTTCCGTGTTTGCCTCGGGATTCGCATCCTCTTCGGTGGCCCCCGCCTCCACGTTCACTGCGGAACCAGCTGCGACTCCAGCAGCGGTGGTATCCCCTTCGCTGGTGGGCTCATCGCTGGCAGGCGCTTCGCTGGCTGCCGCGTCCTGGTTTTCAGAGTTTCGCGACGGTGCCGATTCGTCCTCGGCGACGGCGGGCTGATCCGAGATTTTACGTACCACAACGCGGGCGGACGGCCGTGGTTCAGCGGCACGCTCGTCGGCCGGGCGGCGGGCGAGGGTGGGTTGAGGCGACCGGGCGGCGTCATCGGCGGAGGCGAGTTCGGGGGCGACTGCGGGCCGTGCAGGCTCGACCTGTTCCGGTGCTACCGGTGTCCGCTGTTCGGCCAGGGGCGGTTGAGGTGCCGTGGAACCAGCGTCTCGGTCACTTAATTTGTAGGTCGCGGACGAGGTTTGAACGACCGGATGTTTAGCACGCTGAGACAGTGCGTCCCCGCGACTGCTAAGGGGCCAGTAAACGCCAACGCAGGCGGCACCAATCGTGAATGTCAAAACAAGTTTCTTCATGGTAAGGCACTCTGGTAGAGCTAGAACCGGATTGAAGCTAACGGCGTATAGTCGTCCGTCGTTAACGTAGTTTTCGCCTGTTCGCGCCTGAAGAATCAGAATCGCTGGTACTGGCGGTACTACCCGAACAATCGTTAAGGTTTAGCAAGGGGCCAGGGATGGTGGGGCGCGTGATGGTGGGGTAGGGATTGGGGGGGGGCCGTTTCTCGTCGGCAAACGAGCGGGCATATCGGGCGCCATCAGGTGGCAAAATAGAGTTCGTAATTCCTGTCGAATGTTTGACTTGGGCGCGGGGAGCAAGATAATCGGGAAGTGGTGGATTGGGGGAATAGGCAAGTCCCGTTAAGTAGCCAGGTACGATGTTTGTTCACCCGCCCGCAGGGAGCCTCATAATCGTCTTAATCGTAATTCCTTACCCTCTACCACTCCTTGGTGATTTTGGACGCATGAACGTAACGATAACTCTTCCGATGCGCGTCAGGTTGCGCCGTCGTCGATCGGTTTTCGCTGGAGCCCGAAGGCACTCATGAAAATCAAGTCTGCTTGGAATCGTTTCCGTAAACTTTGGGATCGCCGTAAAGCGAGCGCTCAGCGCTCACTGCTCGAAGGTGGTCGAGACGCCTCTTATCCGCGCTTGTATGAGTCGCGTTTAGAGGATCGACGTCTGCTCGATGGCCTGCCGCTGGCGCAGTGGAATTCCAATGGTGGATTGACCGTTGGTGCCGGGTCGCAGGGCAACGATCAGCGGGGCGATCAATTTGTCGTCTCGCAGTATCAGCAGCGGGGCGAGTCGATGCTGCGCGTGACGGTAAACGGGCAGATAGCAGCGGATGTTGCTTCCAGCACCGTCACGTCGCTCACGATTCTGGGATCCGACGATGCGGATTCCTTGTCGATCGATCCGGCGGTGGCGCTGCGCGACGGCATTCATTTTTTGGGCGAGGGGGCTGGCGCGGGAACGGGCGCGGCGGAGGGAGCGGATAGCGCGGGCAGTGCGAACGGTGGAGTACGCGGTGCCGACACCTTGATGCTACTGGGAGCTACCGGTTCGGAACCGCGGCAGCAGGTCACGCATGAGTTCCGCCTCGATGGCGGCAGTGTCATCGTTAGTGACCGGTCGCAGTCGATTACCTATCAGGGTGTCGAGCGCGTCGTTGATCAGATTTCCACCATCAGTCGTTCGTTTGCACTCGATTCCAGCGTCGGCGCGACGCTCGCGGATGATGGCCTAGATGCCAATCAGCAGTCGACCTTCACCACGTCGACGGGGGTGACGGTGGAGTTTCGTGATCCGTGGGCGGCGCTGAGCATTCGCGGCGCGACGACCAGTGCGGCGGATGCGACCTCAGCGGGCTCGTCGTCGACTGGCGCGTCATCATCTGGGCAGGCGGCGATCGAAATCCAGGGGCTCGATCGTAGCTTTCAGGGAGATCTATCGGTTCAAACGGGCACCGCCGGCAACGTGGTGCTCACCGGTGACTGGCAGCTCGGCGGTGGAGATCTGCGCGTGGAGGCGGGGTCGATCCGGGTCGCCGGAACGATCACGACCGCGAGCGGTGACATGCGTCTGGAGGCTGCCGATTCGCTCGTGGTGGAAGGTACGGGACAGCTGCATGCGGGCGGCGACTTAGGGCGGGGCGGTAACGTGCTGCTGCTGGGTGAGCGCATTGATCTCTTGAGCGGCTCGGTGGTGGATGCTTCGGGTGACCGGGGTGGCGGTTCGATTTTGATTGGTGGTGATTACCAGGGCGCCAATCCGCTGGTGCGCAATGCCACTGTGACGAATGTTGAGGAAGGGGCGGTGGTGCGGGCCGACGCGCTGTTGGTGGGTGACGGCGGGCGCATCATTGTCTGGTCCGATCGTGGTTCGATGATCGGCGGCCAGTTGTCTGTTCGCGGTGGCTCACTGTCCGGTTCCGGTGGATTTGTGGAAACTTCCAGCGGCGGGTATTTGTGGGTGGGGAGTACGCCCGATCTGAGCGCCGTGGCTGGGTCTGGCGGAGCGTGGTTGATCGATCCGAATAATCTGGAAATCGTGGCCGGTAATGGACTCACCAATGTCACCGTGGCGGGCACAACTTATACCACCAACAATGACACGTCGGTGCTGGGAGTGGATCGCATTATTGCCGCCTTGCGGAACAATGCGACGGTGACGGTGCGGACGACAGCCAGTGGTACGAATTCGCAGGCTGGCAATATCACCCTGTCGACGGACCTGATCTATACCGGTACCGGTAATAATTCCCTGGTTCTGGAAGCGCACAACGACATTATCCTCAACGGTTCGATTCGAGCTTCGGCCACGCTCGGGGCCAGCAATCCGGTCTCCATCACGCTGCGAGCCGACTCGGACCTGAACGGCAGCGGTTCGATATTCCTCAACAATTCAGTGCTGTCCACACAGGGCGGTTCCCTGACGTTCACTCGTCCAGTGGTGCTCGGCGCGGACGTCACGATTACCACGGTGTCGGGAACGGGCAACGGTGCGGTGACGTTCCAAGGTTCGCTCAATGCCGACGATGCCGCGAATCAGAATCGCTCGCTCACCATCAACTCGGGAACGGGCGCGGTCACGTTTCTCAGCATTGGTGATACTCAGGCGCTGGCCAGCTTGAACGTAACGGCAGGTTCGATTCGGTTGAACAATGCCACGGTGAAGCTGAATGATGCCGGTGGGCAAACCTCGACGTTTAACGGCGCCGTGCAATTGGGTGCTAACGTCGTCCTTGATATGGCGACGGCGACGACCGCCAACAATTTGGTTTTCACAAGTACCGTGAATGCGGACAACGCGACCACGAACGACCGGACGCTGACCGTGAATGCCACGGGCGGCACGGTGACGTTTCAGGGAATCGTGGGTAGCGCTGCCACGACGGCGCTCTCCGATTTTGATGTGACGGCGGCGAAGATTCGGCTCTTGGGTACGCGCATCGGC
>JBJSXJ010000170.1:0-7410 GCA_046086325.1 Planctomycetota bacterium
TGCGCAGCCAGCGTACGGTCAGCCAGGATTTGCTCCAGCGGCTTACGGTCAGCCGGGACAGACGCCGGCTCCCCAAGCACCCTACCCTCTGCCACCGCAGGCAGCGCCCGCCTACGCAGCTCCCCAGTACCAGCAGCCCGGGGTCGCTCGCCCGGCCCACCCGGCCGCCGCTTACCCGCAGCAGCCCGTACCAGTCGCCGCCGCACCAGTCGCCGCCGCACCAGTACCGCAGGTTGTAACCGCTCGAGCCGCGGTTGCTCCAGTTGTAGTTGCTCCGGCGGCGGTTGCGCCAGTTGCCGCCGCTTCGGCACCAAGTGTCACGGCCGTTCAGCCCCTGCCAGCACGCCCCGCTGCCGCTGTGCAGCCAACTCCGATTCAGCCGCTGCCCGCTCGACCGCAGCCCGTGGCGGCCGCAGCACCGGCGCCCGCGGCCGTCCGCCCCGCAGCACCTCGGCCGGTTCCAGTCACCGCCGCCGCTGCTGCCGCCACCGCCCCCACGGCCGCTCGCCCAATTCCAGTGTCGACCACCAAGCCCGTCATCGTGGCTCGCCATCAGCCCGACGACGAAACAGAGGCGGAAGAAGAAAAGCCGATCGAAGAGCGGATCCTGAAGGCGGCACCGCCGTGGATGGTGAGCTTAGTCGTGCACATGATCGCACTCGTCGTCATGGGCTTGTGGTACATCGCCAGCACCACCAAACAGCAGCTCCAAATCGAGGCGATTTATTCGGAAGAACTCGGCGTGCAGCTGCAGAACGATCAGCTCGACTCGGGGCTTATGGAGCAGATCAAGATTGATGATCCGTCGCTGTCGATTGATAACGTGCCGGTGAACGATCCCTTTGCGGCTCCACCCGAGCTTCCCAAGACGGCACTCGACGGAAATGTGGCGACGGACAGCATGGTCGCTCCGTCGATCGGCCTCGCGTTGTCGGGGCGAGAAAAGGGATCGAAGTCGCAGTTGCTGGGTAAGTACGGTGGGAATGCGACAACCGAAGCGGCTGTTCGACTGGGCCTGGAATGGCTCAGTCGTCAGCAGCAGGCGACGGGCACCTGGAGCTTGACTGGTCCTTACTCGGATGGTGCCGGCATCGAAAATCGCTGCTCCGCGACCGCCATGGCACTGCTCGCCTTCCAAGGCGCTGGTCACACGCATCGCGAAGGAGATTTCAAGAAAGAGGTATCCAAAGGCTGGAAAGCGCTCTTAGGGATGCAGAACAAGGATGGTGTGTTCTATCACGAAAGCGTGCAGCACCAAGGTTTGTACGCGCAGGCTCAAGCCACCATCGCGATTTGCGAACTGTACGGGATGACGAAAGACAAAGATTACAAGCTGCCAGCTCAGCGAGCGATCGATTACGCGGTGAAGATTCAGGCCCCGGAGGGCGGCTGGCGATACGTACCGGGACAAGATTCAGACACGTCCGTGACCGGCTGGTATGTGATCGCGCTGCAAAGTGCGCTCATGGCGGGCTTGGAAGTTCCCAGCCCGACGCTCGAGAAAATCAGCAAGTACCTCGATTCCGTCGGCTCCGACAATATGACTCGCTATTCCTACCGGCCGGGCGGTGGTGCGACGGAGACGATGACGGCCGAGGCGCTTTTGTGTCGACAATACTTGAGCTGGAAGCAGGAAGATCCACGGCTCAAAGAGGGCGTGAATCTGCTCTTGGAAAGTCCGATTCGCTGGGACTTTGACAACCAGAATGTTTACTACTGGTACTATGCCACTCAAGTTATGCATCACATGGAAGGCGACCCGTGGAAGCGGTGGAATGAAGTGATGCGCGAGGTGATTCCCAAGCAGCAAGAGAAGACCGGGAAGAATGCTGGTAGCTGGTCACCTTCGAATGATCGCTGGGGTGGACCGGGCGGTCGACTCTACGAAACCTGCCTCTGCATCTACATGCTGGAGGTTTATTACCGCCATCTGCCGATCTACAAGTGGAAGCAGCACTAGCCACTTTTTATTGGGCGATTTTTTTGGGCGATTTTTTTCGAGTCGTTTTGATCTAGGCACGATTCGCGAATTGCACTACCCTACCCCGCGCTGGCTGGCAAAAGCGCGAGGCCCAGACGACTCCAGGACGGAGTCGCTCGCGCAGTAAGGCCGGTCCAAGGAGGGACTGAAGCATGGATGCTGTCAGCGGTTTTGGTGCGCGCCGAGTGTCGACTGCGGTCTGGCTGTTCGTCGGACTAACCGCTGTCTTAAGCCTGTCACTCGACGTTCCCGTTTGGGCCGCCAGCCATCGCACTCGGAATTTCCTGGTGACCGCGTCGACGCAGGAACTGGCCGTCGAATCGGCGGAGACGGCGGAACGATTACGGCGCGAGCTGGCGATCTCCTGGCTCGGCCATGAACTGCCGGACTGGCAAGACAAGTGCCCCATTCAGGTCACGGCATCGCCACAGCTGCTCGCCGGTGGCGTGACCGAGTTTTATTTCGATAACGGGCGTCCGTATCGCTGGCGCATGTCGGTCCAAGGCACTCGCGAACGAGTGCTCGATAGCGTGCTGCCTCACGAGGTGCTCCACACGATCTTCGCCACGCATTTTGGTGGACCACTGCCGCGCTGGGCCGATGAGGGAGCCTGTACGACCGTGGAAGACATCAGCGAACGCAGTAAACAACAAAGGCTGCTCTATCGTTTTCTCACCAATAACCAGGGGATCCCGTTCAAGCAAATGTTTGCGATGCGGGACTACCCCACGGATGTGCTGCCCCTGTACTCGCAAGGCTACGCACTCACCCGCTTTCTGCTCGCTTTGCGCGGGCAACAGGTCTTCGTGAAGTTCGTCGGGGAAGGGATGCGCAGCAACGACTGGGCAGCGGCCGTACGTCGAAATTACGAAATCACCGACTTGAACGAACTGCAAATTCAGTGGCTGGCGTGGGTACGTGACGGTGCGGATGAGTCGAAAGTGTCCAATTACGCGAAACCTCGGCGAGTTGCTCAGGAAGTTGACCAGCTCGCGAGCGCCGCGACAGCCGCTACGAACTCCGGTGCTGCGTCGACACCAGTAGCTGCATCGACATCGGCGGCCGTCTTAGTACCAGTGCCTCGATACGTCGCCGAGTTGAACTCGGCGCCCGTTCCACGTGCGGCAGCCGCGCCAGCAGCGAGTTGGTACGAGCGGCAACGGAATGAATATCGTTCCAGCGATGCGATGGAAACTAGTCGTCGTGCCAGTGAATCTCGCGCGGGAGGTAGAGTTATCTACTATCGCTGAGCGGTTGTTTTGAGGTCCATCCAGAACTAGCGTGGGTTGAGTTTTCGCCCACTGCTCGACGGACTGGAAGTCCATCGTACGTAATGCTCGACGGACTGGAAGTCCATCGTACGTAATGCTCGACGGACTGGAAGTCCATCGTACGTGATGCTCGACGGACTGGAAGTCCGTCGTACCGTAACGCTCGGCTCACGCCTGTAATAGACGTTCCGCAGCTCGTTCACCGCTACGAATACAAAACGGAATCCCCACTCCGCGATAGGCGTTTCCGGCGAGTGCCAAACCTGGCCACTGACTCGCACGCTGCTCGATGCTTTCCACCAGTTGTAAGTGGCCGACGTGATATTGCGGCATTTTACCTTCCCAGCGCACGACATCCGTGAAGCGTGGTGACTGAGTGATTCCTAAAAGATCGGTCAGTTCCTCGTTGGCCGCCGTCCTCAGCTGCTCGTCGGACCAGCTCAACAGCTCCGGCTGACAGGCACCGCCGAGGAACGTTCGAGTGAGCACCAAGTCATCCGGTGCCCGCCCCGCAAATTTCACGCTCGCTAAACTTCCCGCCAAGATGCGACGTTGCTCGCGGATTGGCACCACGAAACCGAATCCCTGAATGGGCCTTGTGATGGCAGCTCGAGGATAAGCGGCTACCACGACCGCCGCTCCTGCGTACTCGATGCGGGCCAGCAAATCGCTGAGCTCTTGATCCAAAGGTGCAAGCAGTCGGGCGGCTTGCGTGGCGGGTGCAGCAACAATGACGGAGTCGAACACCAGCTCGCCTGGTTCCTTATCCGCCACTTGAATTCGCCATTCCCCCTGGGGCTCGCCCGTTCGCGGCCGCCAGCTCAAGCGCTCGACACGCGTATTCAGTTTGACCCAGTCACCGGGCAGTCGTCGTGTGATCGCCGTTACCAACGAACTGAATCCCTCGCGCGGTGCGACGAACATGCCATAGCGAGCTCCGGATTCACCCTTCGCCTTACTGGCCGTCGCACTTCGGGCGGTTGTACGTCGTAGCCCACGAATACAACTACCATACTCGCGCTCGAGGTCGACGAACTGTTTCATCGTCGCTTGCATACTCAGGCGAGTCGGATCGGCGGTGTAGATTCCACCAATCAAGGGCTGAATCAGCCGCTCATACGCTTCCACTCCAAATCGTCGCACCGCAAACTGCTGCAAGCTTTCATCCGACTCGGCGCGTCGGCGCGGAGTGAAATACTCCCAGGCCAACCGCAGCTTGCCCTGCCAGCTCAAGAGCGGCGTGCGCAGGACCGGTCCGATCCGCGCTGGACTCATGAGCGTAAAGCCCTCGGGAACTGCTTGTAGTTTCCCGCGATGTACCACATACGCTTTTCGATTTGCCAGATTCGTATTGATCAATTGATCCGCAAATCCCAAGCGCTGGCACAGTTCAAGCGCCCAGGGATCGCGAGTGGTGAACATGTCCGCGCTACGTTCGATCAGACAATCATGTTCGTGCCGCGTCTCGAGCACTCCGCCGAGCCGCGACGAGCCTTCAAACAGGGTTACCTGAACATCGGGCGACAGCTCGCGCAGGCGATGAGCGGCGGCGAGTCCCGTGATTCCGCCACCAATCACCGCGACACGTTGTCCTTTGCCAGTCATGCCACCAGCAACTCCGCAGCTCGGAGTGTATTGAAGAGCAGCATGGTGACGGTGAGCGGACCGACTCCACCTGGCACCGGTGTAATCGCGCTGGCAACTTCGCGCACCGCATCAAAGTCGACATCGCCCACGATGCCGTCGGCCAGCCGATTGATGCCGACATCGATCACGACCGCCTGCGGCTTTACCATCTCGGCGGTGATCATCCGCGGCCGACCGATCGCCGCCACCAGCACGTCCGCCGCTCGCGTATGTTCCAGCAGATCCGGCGTGCGACTATGACAGACCGTCACGGTGGCGTTACAAACGTCCGGACCGACTGGTGAATCTTTGGCACCGAGCAGCATCGCTAGCGGCTTACCCACAATGTCACTGCGTCCCACAATCACCACTCGACGCCCCACCACTGAAATCTGGGAACGCTGCAGGATCTGCAAAACGCCATGCGGCGTGCAGGGTAAAAACCGCGGACGTCCCTGAGACAGCAAGCCAACATTATGTGGGTGAAAGGCATCGACATCTTTGAGCGGATGAATGGCATCGAGCACGCGACTTTCCATCCGTCCGTCGGGCAGCGGCAACTGCACGAGAATGCCATGCACACGCTCATCACGGTTAAGCTGGTCGACCAGTTCCAAAAGCTGCGACTCGGAGACATCCGCTGGGAGTCGATGAAGCTGGCTATCGAGCCCCACGCGCTCACACGCTCGGCGCTTGTTCCGTACGTAGACCTCACTGCCTCCGTTGTCACCAACCAAGACTGCCGCCAGCGTGGGTTTGACGCCCCGCTTCTGAACGAACTGAGATACTGTCTCTTTCAGCTCGTGCTGCAAGGACTCACTGATCGCCTTACCATCTAACAACTGCGCGGTCACGCTGTTCGCCTTCTCTGACTGTGCTGATCGGAATCAACCAATGATCTTGCTGCCATGGATGAACTTACTTCAACCAATGATCTCGCGTTTGCGGCTGAGGTAGTCCCACACGACATAGCGATCGAGATCGCCTCCCGCCGTGAAAAACACTCGCCCGCGTGTGCTCTGCGCCATCCGGTACGCAAACCGAATATCTTCCTCCGACTGCGACCAACTCGGCACCAAAAACATATTGATCGTGATGCCGTCGCGATGACAGGACAAGGCCTCCCGCATCGTCGCCTCCTCGGTACGCTTCTCCGGTGGATAAAGCATGAACAAGGTGGAGTCTTCAAAGTGCGCCGTCGGTAGACCATCCGAGATCAAGATGATCTGGCGGTTGAGTGTATCCTGAGCGGCCAGGTACTGTCGAGCAAGTCGCAGTGCGTGCTGCATGTTGGTGAAGTGGGGTGGAATCTGGTATTCGCTGACATCCTCCCGACTCATGTCCACTTTCAATCTTACCCACGGATCATGAATGGTGACGGGCTTCGGCATCAGCTCCACAATCTGTCCCGGCAAACAAGGCTTCGCAAACGTGTACATCTCGATGAACTGCAGCGCATCACCGGGATACTCGCGGCGAATTAAACCATCCAGCGCCAGGGCCATGCGTTTGACATGCATGTATTGGCCTTCGTAGCGCATCGAGCCACTCATGTCCATGATGACCACTGTCGCACACTTCGGTGTGTTGCGAGTGCGCTGCACGACGATGTCGTCCGTGGTGAGTCGTAAGGGGCGTTCGGTCCCCTGTCGCAGCATGGCGTTAATTAACGTCTGCGGAATGTCCATGTGTGTCAGCGAATCGCCAAATTCGTACGGCTTACTGCGCTGAGTTTCCACGGCGCCTTCGCCGACGACGGGACCTTGGTGCCGGCCCGTGCGTGATTCCTGCAGATGACTGAAAATCCGCTCCAGCAAGCGGCTCTGAAAAATTCGATATGCGTGGGGAGTAAGCTGAAACTGGCCATTGGCTTGCTGTTCCAAGCCTTGCTGTTCGGCCATTTCGCGCAGCATGTTCTCGGCAGTGCGCTGCAGTTCCTCCAGCTTCGATAGATCGCCCGGCTCGGTAAACTCCGCCAAGGCATCCATGTCGATGATGGCGATCTGCGCCGTCTTCATCGCCTCTTCGAGCTGTTCGATCAGCTTGTCGATCTTTTCGAGTTCCTCTTTTACTTCAAGTGCTTTCGGCACCGAGAGCGGATCGTGCCCTTTGAACTCGTACTTACTCACTAGTTCATCGATTTGATATTTCTCACCAAGGGCCTCGATGACTCCGACCAACTGCCGTGCCAAGGGTGACGTATCATCACCGATGGCATACCACAGCCGCTCCAAGTCATAAATCTGCTCGTCTTCGACCGCCTGTTTTAAGCGCGAACGGAATTTATCAGGCGGCTGCATTTGGCGAGCCGCCTTTTCGTAGACACGAGCCACCTGCTTGCGCACTGTGTTCGTTTCATACTTAGTCAGAATCTTGCGTTTCCGTTCCCGCAGGATTGCCAGGAGGGATTCCAGGCTGGGACCCAGCCCGGCTAGTTGGCTGGGATCAAGCTTGATCGCCCGCGCGAGCTCTTCGGGGGTGAGCCGGCGCATGTTGCCATACATCATCAGATGTTCAAAGGCCGGCGAAACC
>JBJSXJ010000171.1:0-23663 GCA_046086325.1 Planctomycetota bacterium
AGATACAAGCTCAACAGGAACTCCTCGGACAGGAGCGACTGCGATGAAAAGTGCACACAATCAGCATTGCCCCGGCTCACGAAAAGGAATTGAGATGAACGAGACATGTAGCCTGCGCGGTGGAGTGGAGCGTGAAGGATCGAATTCAAGGTTGTTATCGCGCGGTAGCTGTTTGGCGATGCTCACCCTGCTGCTTAGTGTTACTTCGCTGGCGCACGGACAGGAATCGCGCGATCGGGATCAGCCGAGTAACGCGGCAGGGGCGGCAACTGCTGGCGGGCCAGGCGCCGAACGTTCCGTCGGCGACGCTCGCTTCCTGCCTCCCGGAACTCCTTCGCTGGGACCCGGTCAGGCACCGATCTACCGGCTGGGCATCATGAGTCGCAATACGAACACAGGAGTGGAAATCGCTCAGGTGATGCCCAATTCCGTCGCGCAGCGAGCGGGCTTGGAAGCGGGTGACTTGATTGTGGCAGTCGCCGGTTATCAAGTTGGTCTCATCGGTGATCGCCTGTTCGACATTGGCGACGAGTTATCGCGGCGAGTGGATCGACGCGGTCGCGTTTTGCTGCTGGTTCGCAATCGACGCAATGGACAATTAATCAATGTGCCGTGCGAGTTTCCGATTGCGATGAAGGTTGTAACCGGTCGGATTCTGTCCAGCGACAATCGTCCCTTACTGGCCAATCAAACGCTGGTCGTGCGAGTGGTCGATGTCACTCGACCGAACTGGAACGACTCCGTGATCGCCGAAACTTCGCTCGGCTCACCGCGCCTGTGGCCGCTCGATTATCGTCTGGAAGTTGATCCCGATTTGATTCAAGCGGGACGTCGTTACGCAGTCGTCGCTCGCGTGTTACAGCAAGGAGTGGTCTTTCAAGACACCGGCTCACCGATGGAATTGAGCTTTGCCGATGCTGGCGATCGCATCAATTTAACGCTACGCCGATTGCAAACACCGGTCGCACCGTTGGCTCCCATGGACCAGATTCAAATCTGGTATCAGCAACTGCTTGGTCGGCAGCCGACACCGCGCGAGCTGAATGCTTGGCAAGCAGACCTGAGTCGCGGGCGATCGCTGCAAGACGTCCAAGCGACCATCATGAGTGGCAGTGAATACTACGAGCGAAATCAAAGCAGTAATGA
The DNA here is from genome assembly GCA_046086325.1 of Planctomycetota bacterium. Classification (GTDB taxonomy): domain Bacteria; phylum Planctomycetota; class Planctomycetia; order Pirellulales; family Pirellulaceae; genus JBJSXJ01. The sequence goes on from JBJSXJ010000171.1 coordinate 1,147, forward strand.
TCGCTTCGTCACGGAATCCTATCAGCAGCTCAACAAAGTTGCTCCCACTACCGCTCAGCAAGAGGAACTCAAGCGACAACTGGAACAGCAAAACGGTATCCGCTTGAAATTCCTGCAGGACCTGCAGCGACAATTGCAAGGCAAGCAGTAGATCGACTGGTTTTTAATAAATCGGCAGCGAAGGAATAAGGAGCACCCGGTGAGCAGCAGCGAAGTTGAAATGATGCGCCGGGACAAGCGTGTACGGATCGTGCTCGCGCTCTGGTCCGTCTGTCTGTTCCTGCATTTGGCGAACACAGTCCGAGCGGCGGATCGACCAGCCGTGGTGGTGACGGAAGAAGCGCTCAAAGTGCATGCGTCTACGTATGTGTTTGATGGGCACAACGACTTGCCCTGGGCGCTGCGGGGAAACGGTAGTGGACGGCTGGAGAATGTTGACCTGGCCGCAGGGGCTCCGACCTACAACACCGATATTCCGCGATTGCGGAAAGGCAACGTGGGTGCTCAGTTCTGGTCGGTCTACGTACCGGTTGAATTGGGGAAGCAAGGACAGGCGCTGCAGACAACGATCGAGCAGATTGAACTGGTACGAGCGATCGTCGCCAAGTATCCCGAGACCTTTGAATTAGCTCTGACGGCAGCCGATGTCGATCGCATCCGCAAAGCGGGGAAAATCGCGTCGCTCATCGGCGTGGAAGGCGGACATTGCATCGAGGATTCGATCGCTAACCTGCGTCGTCTGCATCAACTGGGTGCTCGCTACATGACGCTCACGCATTCCGATACGTTATCGTGGGCAGATGCAGCCACGGATGAACCGAAGCATCGCGGGCTGACCGCTTTTGGTGAAGAGGTGGTCCGCGAGATGAATCGACTCGGCATGCTCGTCGACCTCTCCCATGTGTCGCCCGAGACGATGCGGTCAGCACTAAAAATCAGCTCGACACCGGTAGTCTTTTCACATTCGTCCGCACGCTCAATTGCCGATCATCCACGCAATGTCCCCGATGATGTGCTCAAGTTGACAGCCGCCAACGGTGGCGTGGTGATGGTGAATTTTTTCTCAGGGTTTATTCATCCCGAGTCGGCCAAACGTCGAGCGAATATGTTTGAAATAAACCGTCAATTGCGAGCCAAACATCCAGGCGAAGCGGAGTTCAAGGTAGCCAAGAAACGGTGGGAAGCGGAAAACCCGATTTTGCCCGGCTCGGTCCATGATGTCGTCGATCACATCGATCATATCGTGAAAGTTGCTGGCATTGATCATGTCGGTATCGGCTCTGATTTCGACGGTGTCGGCATGCTACCGAAACAATTGGATGACGTCTCAACTTATCCCGTCATCACGCAGGAACTGCTCAATCGCGGATATCGCGCTGAGCAGATTCAGAAGATCATGAGTGGCAATGTGCTGCGAGTGCTGCGTGCCGCCGGCGTTCCGAAATAGACGGAACATTCACGGATCAGGATCCACTCATGGAAAACAATCAAGGTGATGACGCTTCGCGCTCGGAGCGCGGTAAGCGTGATTTTGGCGCTGCGCGAGGCCCGCGAGGCGATCGTGGTGACCGCGGTGGCTTTCGCGGACGCGACGATCGCGGTGGTTATGGCGGACCACGCGGAGAACGCGGCGGCTTCCGCGGCCCACGGGATGATCGTGGCGAACGTGGTGGATTTGGCGGACCACGCGGAGAACGCGGTGGCTTTCGCGGCCCACGGGATGATCGTGGCGAACGAGGTGGATTCGGCGGACCACGCGGAGAACGCGGCGGCTTCCGCGGCCCGCGGGATGATCGTGGCGAACGGGGTGGATACGGCGGACCACGCGGCGAACGCGGCGGGTTCCGTGGCCCGCGCGATGATCGCGGCGAACGGGGTGGATTCGGCGGAGAACGCGGAGAACGCGGCGGTTTCCGCAGCCCGCGTGATGATCGCGGCGAACGGGGTGGATTCGGCGGACCACGCGGAGAACGCGGCGGCTTCCGTGGCCCGCGCGATGATCGCGGCGAACGGGGTGGATACGGAGCACCACGCGGAGAACGCGGCGGCTTCCGCGGCCCACGGGATGATCGCGGCGAACGGGGTGGATACGTTGCACCGCGCGGCGAACGCGGCGGCTTCCGGGGTACACGCGATGAGCGAAGTGAGCGAGGGGATCGAGGTGAGCGAGGTGAGCGAGAGGACCGCGATCGTTTTCGTGGCCCGCGCGAAGACCAGACTGAACTCACCGCGCGTCCCGAGGAATCGGTCGCCATCCCCGAGGATACAACTCTTGACACCACACTCGATACGAACTCACCAGCAGTCACCGAAACGTATGAATACGAATATGACCGGTCGGCGGTGAGCAGTCACGTCGCAGCGCAAATGTCGCCCGACGTAGACCTCACTCAGCAATCGTTGGCACTCGATCTCGATGCCAAACTACCGGTGGTTCACATCAACAATCCGACGTGGCATCCGATCATTTATCGGAAGCGTGTGGATCGAGTTGTCGGAAATCCGCGACCCGGCCAGCTCGTCGCGGTTTATCATTCCGAAACCGAACAACTTGGCTATGGCCTCTTCAATCCGAACGCTGAGATACTGGTTCGCATGCTGCGACTCGGAATCGAAGCACCCGATGAAGCGTACTGGAAACAGCGGCTGGATGAAGCGATCGCCTTGCGACGTGATGTACTGCAGTTGGATCGAGTGACCGATAGTTATCGAGTGGTGCATGCGGAAGCCGATGGCCTGTCGGGGCTGGTCGTCGACAAGCTGGGCGACACGCTCTCAGCCGAAGTCTTCTCAGTGGGCATGTGGCAGCGAGCACGAGCGGTGATGGAATATTTAGTCGAGCGATTTCAGGCTCAGAATTGGCTCATCCGCACAGGTCCTTACGTGCTGGAACAAGAAGGATTCGCTGCCGATCCACTCGCCTCCGAACAGCTCCCCGCACAAGTGACGATCCAGGAATTTGGCACTCGTTTTCGCGTGCGATTCGAAGGCGGTCACAAGACAGGTTTCTTCTGTGATCAACGCGACAATCGTCGGCAACTCGCCAGCTACTGTGCAGGTCGCTCGGTGCTAGACCTCTGCTGCTACTCTGGCGGATTCTCCGTGCAAGCCAAAAAGCTCGGCGAAGCGGCGGAGGTAACGGGCGTGGATATTGACGAACAGCCACTGAAACTCGCGCGAGAAAATGCCAACCTGAATCAGGTGCGAGTGAACTTCGTCAAAGAGGATGCCTTCGCTTACATGCGCGACATGCTCCGCAATGGACGACAGTACGATGTGGTCGTACTCGATCCTCCCAAGCTGATCACGTCACGTCGCGATCTCGAAGAGGGCACTCGCAAACACTTCGACATGAATCGGCTGGCGATGCAATTGGTCAAGCCGGGCGGCATGCTGCTTACCTGCTCCTGTGCCGGTTTATTATCGGAAGAGGAATTCCAAAAACTGCTCTATTCGGCCTCGCGACAGGCGGGCCCCGAGTTACCGACGGTGGGACCAGATGGCAAGCGTCGCCACGCTCCCAGAGCCATGCAGATTCTCGGTCGCAGTGGCGCGGCACCCGATCATCCAGTGTCGGCAAACTGCCGCGAGGGCGAGTACCTGAAGGCTTATTGGCTGCGCATGATGTAGTTCACGCGTCGTCGAGGGTAAATAAAGGTGTAGCATTCAGCCCCGAAAGCATGATATAGATAAGGGGTTGTTTACCTGTAATGAATTCAGCATGAGGAGCGGCTCATGGCGGTTGGTCAACACAAAACAGCGGCATTCTGCGACGGCATCAATCGCCGTTCATTTTTGCAGGCGGGCGGGCTGGCGATGGGCGGACTGGCTCTGCCAGAGCTGCTGCGAGCGGAAGCACAGTCCGGTCGTGGCCATTCGCAAAAGTCGGTCATCATGGTGTTCCTCTCGGGTGGACCACCTCATCAAGACATGGTCGATTTGAAGATGGACGCTCCGGCCGAAATCCGGGGCGAGTTCCAACCGATTGACACTCGATTGACCGGTTTTCAGGTTTGCGAACATCTGCCGCTGCTCGCCCAGCGCATGGACAAATGGGTGGCGATTCGGTCGCTTGTGGGTTCCGAGGGACGGCATGCAGCGTTCCAGTGTTTGACCGGCTGGCCCGTTGATCGTCAACCGGCTGGTGGTTGGCCCTCCTTCGGAGCCATGGTTTCCAAGTTGCAAGGACCTGCTCAGCCGGGAACTCCGCCCTATGTCAGTTTGACTCCGCGCATGAAGAGTGGCGGCTGGGCGGACCCGGGACAACCGGGCTTCGTCGGTCAGGCACATGCTGCGTTTACGCCGAATGCCGAAGGTCAAGCAAACTTGCTGCTCAATGGCATCACGATTGATCAACTATCCGACCGTCGCGCGCTCATGGGACAACTCGACCGACTGCGTCGCGACGCCGATAGCAACGGAGTCCTCGAAGGCGTCGACTCGTACTATCAGCAAGCGTTCGGAATTCTGACGTCGAGTCGGCTGGCGGATGCGTTGGATTTAGAGCGTGAAGATCCGCGGCTGCGTGAAAAATATGGTCGTGGGTCAACAGAACCGGCTGGTTACGGTGATGCTGGACCGCTCATGAACGAGTATTTCCTGGCCGCTCGTCGACTTGTCGAGTCGGGCGTGCGCGTGGTGAGTTTGGCTTATGGTCGCTGGGACTGGCATGGTCGTCCACACGGCACGAACTTTGATAATGCTCGCGATCATCTCCCGCAATTAGATCAAGGTCTGGCGGCACTCATCGACGATCTCGAGCAGCGTTCGATGCTGGATGACGTGACGGTGCTGGTGTGGGGCGAATTCGGTCGCACTCCGCGAATTAACAAGAATGGTGGTCGAGATCACTGGCCACGAGTGGGCTGTGCTTTGATGGCTGGTGGTGGGATGCGCACGGGGCAAGTGATTGGTGCGACGAATCGCTTGGGAGAATATGCCACGGAACGTCCCGTTCATTTCCAGGACATCTTCGCCACGCTTTATCACAACTTAGGAATCAACACCAATCAGGCGACCGTCAAAGATTTCAACGGGCGTCCGCGCTACTTGGTCGATCATACGTTGTATCAGCCGCTGCGCGAGCTGGTGTGAGGCGGAATGTGTTACCTCCCGAACTCCTCTATACGCTACGGCATCCCAACGCCGTTTACAGTGTCGCCTTTTCACCCGCGGGCAATCGACTCGTAAGCGGCAGCTTGGACAACACGTTGAAGCTGTGGGATGCCGGCACCGGAGAAGAGCTCAGTCGCTGGCGCGGCCACGGTGATGGCGTTTGCGGTGCGGTCTTTACTGCGGATGGCAAGCGAGTCTGTTCTGCGAGTCTCGATCGAACCATTCGTTTTTGGGACGTGAGCAGCGGTACGGTTTTGCAAACCGTGAACGCCCATCAAAACTATATTGAATGCTTTGGAGCTTCGGCTGACGGCAAGTTGCTGGTGACGGGCGGTCACGACAACGAAGTCCGCGTGTGGGAAGTAGACGGTGGTGGTTCCAGAGCTGCTTTCACAGGCCATACTGATGCGGTCTACGGAGTGGCCGTTTCGACGGCGACAGATTCGGTCGCGTCGGCCGGCTTGGATGGAAATTTCTTCCTCTGGGATCTCGCCACGAAAAAACAGCGGCTCGCGCTTCGTGGTCATGCTGGCACGGTGCAGGCAGTGGCTTTCGCGCCCGATGGTGCCACGTTGGTTTCCGGCGGCAGCGACACGACGGTTCGACTCTGGGATGCTAAAGATGGTGCCGCTCGAGGGCTCTGGGAGGGCCACGAACAGCTCGTCAAATCAATTACGTTTTCTGCGGACGCGAAGTGGGTAACTTCGGGCAGTGTCGACGGTACGGTCATCATCTGGTCGGTGGCCGACGGACGTAGTCTGACCAAGTTCAAGGCCCATGATAACTCGGTCTATGGAGTGGCGTTCTCGCCGGATCGTCGCTTGCTTGCCACCGCATCGTTTGATCGAACAATCAAAGTGTGGCGCTGTGAAAAGTAAACATGTGGGCAGAGCCTGCCGGTCGGGGTATGAAGCAAGATGAGTGGCAAAAAGTTTCGAGTCGGTATCACGCGCGATTTTCTCAAAGAAGATGGAACGCTGGGATTCGGTGATATTGGCCTCGATCTGCTGCGCGAAGATCCGCGGATTGAATTCGAATTCTTAGCCGAGCGTCGACCGGAATTGTTGGCGACGGAGATTCAGGATTATGACGCGCTGCTGGTCCTGTCTCCTCAGGTTACGGCTGCCAGCTTGAACGGCGTTGAACGTCTGAAGTTGATCGCGCGCTTTGGAGTCGGCTATGACTCGGTAGATGTCACGGCCTGTACGGAGCAGTCGGTGGCCCTCACGATAACTCCCGACGGCGTGCGACGACCAGTTGCCGTTTCGGCACTCACGCTGATACTCGCCTTGTCCCATCAGTTGTTGGCGAAAGATCGTCTCACTCGACAAGGTCGATGGCATGAGAAACTTAACTACATGGGCCGAGGCCTGACCGGTCGCACGCTGGGGATCTTGGGCTTGGGGAATATTGGCCGCGAGTTGAGCACGATCACTGCGCCGCTCGGCATGCGTCATCTCGCTCATGACCCTTACGCGACCGACTCGGCCGCAGCCGCCGTGGGTGCTGAGCTCTGTTCGCTGGAAACCTTACTGGCAGAGTCGGACTTCCTGGTCGTTTGCTGCGCCTTGGTACCAGCCACTCATCATCTACTCAATGCGGATCGTCTAGCCCGGATGAAGCCTACGGCTTACCTGATCAACATCGCGCGTGGTCCGATCGTCGATCAACAGGCACTCACGACTGCCTTGCAGCAGCAGACGATTGCCGGTGCGGGACTAGATGTATTCGAGCGCGAGCCGATTGATACGACGGATGCGTTACTGCAGCTAGATAATGTCATTCTCTCGCCTCATGCACTCTGCTGGACGGACGAGTTATTTGCTGGTATCGGCCGAGACGCTTGCCGTTCGATCCGTGCGGTGGCGGCCGGTCAGGTGCCGCCGCATGTCGTCAACCGCGAAGTGCTGGAGCAACCGAGGTTTCGCGCGAAGCTGAAGAGCTAAGCGAAAGGTGTGTACCGTTTCGTCTATTCTGATTTCATTTTCCAATCGCCACTCTTCGAGCATTTAAATCATGCGATCTATTTCTCACTTCATTGGTATCGGCTGGTGCTCGGTGTTCAGTCTGCTGGTGTTGTCGGCATCTTTCGGGAATGCCAAGGAACCAGCGGTAGAAGATCTGCTGCGAAGCTATGTCCAGCAGCCGGATGCCGCCTACAGCTGGGAAGTGGCGCGAACGATTGAGGGCTCCGGTACGAAGACGCATGTCGTGCAACTGACATCGCAGCGCTGGCGCGGTGACGGCGATGTGGATCGCTCGCTGTGGCAGCATTGGATGTTGGTCGTGGTGCCGGAAAAGGTTAAGTCGAAGATGGCGTTTTTGTTTGTCGGTGGAGGTTCCAACGGGAAACAGGCGCCAGACAAAATCGATGGCACCGTCGCGCAGATTGCGGCGTCGACTGGTTCTGTGGTGATTGAGCTCAAGCAGACACCCAATCAACCGCTCATCTTTGGCCAAGATGGCGTAAAGCGTAATGAAGATGATTTAATCGCCTACGCGTGGAACAAATACTTGGAAACTAAAGACCACACATGGTTACCGCGCCTGCCGATGGTGAAGGGAGTTGTGCGTGCGATGGACTGCGTACAGGAGTTGCTCAAGCAGGAGCAATACGGTGGGCATGCGATCGAGAAGTTCACGGTAGCGGGTGGTTCAAAGCGCGGCTGGACAACCTGGATGACAGCGACGGCGGACCCGCGCGTCGCAGCCATCGTGCCCATCGTGATTGACGTCGCCAATGTAGACGCTTCGATGCGGCATCACGCAGCGGTGTATGGTTTTTGGTCGCACGCGATTGGTGATTATGTCAAACATGGAATTACCAAGCAGTGGGATAGTGAGCCGCTGCGTCAGTTGCTAAAGATCGAGGATCCTTATTTTCAGCGTGACCGTTTGACGATGCCCAAGTTCATTGTGAATGCGGCCGGTGACCAGTTCTTTTGTCCCGATTCGTCCCAGTTTTACTACGACGATCTGCCGGGTGAAAAGCTGTTGCGGTATGTGCCGAATGCTGATCACTCGTTGCGGAATAGTGATGCCATCGAGAGTATTGCCGCATACTATCAGATGCTGCTGAATGGTCGACCCCGTCCGCGTTATTCCTGGAAGTTCGAGACAGATGGTTCCATTCGAGTGACCACGGCGGACAAGCCGCGACGCGTGCTTCTATGGCAAGCGACGAATGCCAAGGCGCGCGATTTCCGACTCACCTCGATCGGCCCAGCCTATCGCAGTCAGGAGTTGAAACCACAAGGGGATGGCTCTTTTGTAGGCCAAGTGCCTCAGCCGCCAGAGGGCTGGACCGCATTTTTCGTCGAGCTGACATACGACACCGATTCGGCGCTGCAATTGAAACTCACCACTGGTGTTCGTGTGCTACCGGACAAATTGCCCTACGCCAACCTGGATTTGAAATCGGTACCGTTCGAACTGGAGCGATAGTTGGCGGAGGCTTGGATCGCTTAGCGCAGGAGCTTGGGAATGACCTGACCGGCGATATCGGTGAGTCGATAGTCGCGGCTTTGATAGCGATAGGTGAGTTGTGTGTGATCGATGCCCAAGAGATGCAAAACTGTGGCATGGAGATCGTGGATATGAACGGGATCCGCGACGACGTTATAAGAAAACTCATCCGTCTTACCGATCGTATTGCCAGCATTCACACCACCGCCCGCCATCCAGATCGTGAAGCAGCGCGGATGATGATCACGTCCGAAATCGTTTTCTTTGAACTCCCCCTGACAATAAACTGTGCGTCCAAATTCTCCCGCCCAGATAATCAGGGTGTCGTCGAGCAAGCCACGTTGTTTGAGATCATGTACCAGTGCGGCGGATGGCTGATCGACTTGCTGACATTTTTTGGGCAACTTGGTGGGCAGATGAGCGTGGTGGTCCCAGCCACGATGAAAGAGCTGGATGAACCGCACACCACGCTCGGCCATCCGCCGCGCCAGCAAACAGTTAGCCGCGAAACTGCCCGGCACTTGCACATCCGGTCCGTACATCTGCAGCGATCTCGCCGACTCTTGGCGTAGATCAAGCAGCTCGGGAATCGCTTGTTGCATGCGAAAGGCAAGTTCAAAGGGAGCGGCGGGGTCATCTAGTTCAGCGAGTCGATCGAGAAGACGACGCCGCATGCGGGGCGAGATACCAGCGGGATCAGGCAGATACGAAACCGCTTGCGAACCGCCGCGTAAACGCACTCCCTGATGATCGGTCGGCAAGAACGCGGTACCCCAAAGTCGTCCGTGGAGTGGTTGATCGAGTGGTTCACCGCCAGAAATCATGACGGTAAAGGTGGGTAAATCCTCGTTTTCACTGCCCAGTCCGTAACTCAACCACGATCCCATGCTGGGGCGTCCCGGCTGCTGACTACCAGTTTGCAGGAACGTTATTCCGGGATCGTGATTAATCGCTTCGGTGTGCAGCGAGCGCACGATGCAGAGGTCGTCCGCCACACGAGCCAAGTGCGGCAGCAGTTCGCTGAACTGTGCGCCGCTCTGGCCGTAGCGGCGAAAATTGTACGGCGAACTCACGATCGGCTTGGTCGCTTGATTAGCCGTCATCGTGGTAAGGATTTGCCCTTGCCGAATCGACTCAGGTAACTCTTCGCCATCTCGACCTGTCAGTCCCGGCTTGGGGTCGAAGAGATCGAGCTGGGATGGAGCGCCCGACTGAGCCAGAAAAATCACTCGACGTGCTCGAGCCACGGGTCGAGGTAGCTGCGGGAGGAGATTTAACACCGCAGCGTTCGCGGAACCGGGGCTGCTCGCGCCTGCACTCTTCGCCAGCAGTGACGCCAAAGCAATTTGTCGGAGGAAGTCGCGCCGAGCGGGCTGAGGCCCTACCAATTCCGGACTGTTCATTGAGTGCTCCCCTTGTATCACGGCAATTCAACCGCTGCCGGGAGGCTTAGAATCACATGTGCGACGGAGGTCCAAGCCGCTAATTCAGGAACTGTTATTTTGATTGGGCCGAGGTCCACATCTTGGTCACTTGCCAGAGATCCGCTTCCCGCGGACTCGCTGGGACGATCGGGGACAGGCGAGTTTTCTGGAGTTACTTCCAGCTTGAGGAGTGTCCGGGCAGCGCCGGGCTCCTGCTGAAAATCCTGTCGTTGTTCCTCGAGCAGCTGCAGGAGTGTCAGGCGTTGTCGCGCGGTCGCCGCCCGTGAAGTCACTCGACGCATCATCCGATCGATGATCTCTCCATCGCGATTGACCGAGATCGTACGGCTCGATTCTGGCTGAGTAAGCGTTGGCTGAATGGGCGACGGCGTCGTGAGTGCTTGTTCGGCGAGTTCCCGAGCGGCATACCAGCGTGTGGGTTCATTCATCAGCACCAGTGCCTGGTGTGGTGTCGTACTTGCTGGACGATCCAGTACACAGACTTCGCGGTCAGGCGCATCAAAGGCGACCATAGCCGGCGCCAAGGCCGCTCGCTTCCAATACGAATAGAGCGATCGGCGCACCAATCCAGCACCACGGCTGGTCCGATAAACCTGCGCCGTTGGCCCCTCCGTTTCAAAAGCTAGTTCCTCCCACAGACCGGCTGGTTGCCAGGGAAAGACACTGCGGCCACCTATCTGTCGATCGAGTAGTTCACTGGAGGCGAGGGCCACATCGCGTACCATTTCCGCCGTCATGCGTCGACGAGGTCCGCGCGTCAGCCACTGGTTTTCGGGATCATTGGGACTATCAAGATCGCTGCTCTTGGGATTAAGCGGACGACCTGCTGGCGCAGCTACGGCCTGGGAACTGGCTTGCTGAAAGGCGGCTGACGTTACGATCACTCGCTCCAGACGCTTCAGATCCCAGTCGCGGGTAAACTCGCGGGCCAGCCAGTCGTGCAGTTCCGGAAACAACGACGCGGTGCCTCGCGCGCCAAAATCATCCGGTGTGGCGGTTAAACCTTGTCCCCAGTGCAGCTGCCAAATGCGACTTACCAAGACTCGTGCTGTCAGCGGATGATCTCGGGTCATGATCCAGTGCGCAAGGTCGAGTCGCGTGGGCTGTTTATCTGTTGATGGTCCCACCGCCGATCCTCCCGGCGCATCATGCTCCCGTGGTTTACTAGCTGGGCGTTTTTTTTCTGACGCTTGTTCGCTGGGAACTCGGGGAATCCAGCCCGGCAATTCCGCTTGAACCTCTTCCAGCGGGGCGTCATAACGACCACCGCGTAACACAAACGTGGGTCGGCGCTGCAGTTGCTCCTGCATCACCATGGCTGTGGGAAACGAACGTCGCAGTTCACTGAGTTCACTTTGCAGCACACCCAGGCGACGGCTTTGTTGCAGGAATTCCGGATCCGATTCTTCGAGAAACAAGCGACGAACTGTCTGGGATTGATCGACCGTGCGGCGATTCCAGGGCAGAGCGAGAATGCGCGAAATGGCATCGCTGCCCGCCAGCGCCGCAATTTCGGTGTCGGAGAGCACCCGGTCATACAAATTGAGCGCATCGAGCATCCCGCGCCAGTAGTCGCCTTCACCTCGACGCCCAATTTCCAGTGCCGCTGCATTGCGAATGGAACGACTGAGGGTGTCGCGTTCAAGTTGCACATCCACACGCCTGGCATCGACATAAAAACGAACATCGGCAGCTCGTGCGGAAGCAGGTTGTGTGATCGTCACGTGCTGCCAACGACGCAGCGTCAGCGGCTGGGCAGCCACCACAATTCGCTCGTCCAGTTCAGGCTCCGCCGTCATGCGCCACTGCAGCTTCTGCTCTTGCAGCGAAAGATCGTAGCCGCGACCGGTCGTACCACTCAGTTGCCGGGCGACGATGGTCATGGAATTGGCGGTAGTGGGATAGACCCAGACGGAAATGCTGAGTGGTCGATCGAGATCAAAATCGGCTTGATCACCCGCCTCCACCCACGTTTCACCCGTGAATAGCAGCACGTTGCCATCGCGACCAGCTACTTGATCGACCGGTCCTTGAATGGTCGCGGCGGGCTGCTTTCCGCTGGTGGAATCGGGCCAAGTGAAGAGCCAGTCGCGCCGCGGTTCCAGAGCTGCCGGTTGACGCATCTGCCGCCGACGCTCCCAAGCTTCCTGTGCGTCGCGAGCCGCCGCAGCCGCTTCCTTCATTACGGGCCAGCGCCAGCGGTTTTCCAGCCACCGCTGCGTGGCCTCCAGTTCTTGAAGTAATCCCTGTTCCTCTTCCAATTGCAAAGCAGTGGGAACGGTCAGCACCGGTGAGGCATTTCCATAATGGCCATCGATCCCCTTCTCCGGAACGTTATTGAAGAATGCCGCTAATTGATAGAAATCTCGCTGCGTGATGCGATCGTACTTGTGATCGTGACAGCGCGCACAAGCGAGTGTTTGCCCTAACCAGACAGCTCCAACCGTCGCCACTCGTTCTGCTACATACTCCGCCCGATACTCTTCATCGATCGCGCCATCCTCATACAAAATCATGTGGTTGCGCAGAAAGCCCGTAGCGAGCCGCTGATTCAGCGTGGCAGATGGCAGTAAGTCGCCCGCTAGCTGCTCGATGCTGAACTGATCAAAAGGTTGATTTTGGTTGAACGCTTCGATAACCCATTCCCGCCAGCGCCACATATCGCGATGACGATCGGCGTGATAGCCATGCGTGTCGGCATACCGTGCCAAATCGAGCCACCAAGAAGCGAGTCGTTCGCCATGCGCGGGTGAGGCCAGTAAGCGATCGACGTGACGTTGCCAGGTATCAGGCGCCTGGTCCGCTCGATTCGCTTCCTCAAACTCATCTAGTTGGTCGAGCGTCGGTGGGAGGCCGGTGAGCGTCAAAGTAAGTCGCCGGAGGCGCGTGATCGGATCGGCGGGAGGTGCCGGAGTGAGTCCTTGCTGCTCGTGCTTGAGCTGAATGCAGCGATCGAGTGGACCGAGCGGCCAGGTGCGACGATCGGCGCCCGTGGCCGCTGAGTTAGAACTCGACGAAGGTGTGTGGAGGACGGCAGCAGTGACGAGCGTCACGATTGCCAGCAGGAAGAGAAACCTGCATGACAGTCGGAGTTTTGACGATCGCTGAGGGACCTTGGAAAGCTTCATTACAACGTCCCGCCCGCCAGGTTATGGCTGCTGAGTGTATTCCGTCCAGCGCTTGGCGATCTTCTCGGGCGTTTCGTCACCGCGATGCAACAGCACTCGATACCGCAGGGTAAACGAGTCACCAGCAGCCAGTTTCAATTCGCCCGTCTTGCCCGAGTCCTTACCGTAAAAATCTCGCAGGCCGAACGGATTCGCGGCAAACAAACCGTAGGTTCTCACATGCCAGTGACTGGGAAAACGAAAACTGCCGGAATGGTTGAGGATGGCGATGCCGAGTGTCTCGCCCTGAACGGGTCCGACATAGTCCACCCACGCTGCCGGCTTACCCCAGGCAGCATCGTCCGTCTGACCTTCCGAGTTGATGATTTTACCGCCTAGCTTTTTGTCGACATTCATGGTGCCGGCCACTCGCACTCCAAATGCGCCTTCTTTGGTATCGCCGAAGGTGAGTGGTCCATCTGTGGCTTTCACCGTGACATCGAAATCGATCCAGCGAGCGGCAGCGTCGGCACCGAAACGTAATGTGCGTTCGTCTTGGCAGACCTTCGTGCCATCGGGACCAACCCATTGATTACGAGTGATCAGAACGGGCTTCGCTCCACCTTCCACCTTCACGAACTCGAGATGATTAATGTCGCCATGGTTTTTCATCTCATCCCAGAAACTGACTCCGTTGACGCTGCCGTGGGTGAACCAGAACGAGCGCTGATGCACGTGGTCCGTCTTTTCGTCGGGGTTGCCCTCTTTCATGGGATACGCACGAGTCATTTCCTTACCGGTTGGACCCAGAACCGGCCAGAGGATTGGTTTTGCACCCGATTTGACCAAGTAGCGAGTGAAGAGTTGGCCGTCGACCTGCACGGTAACTCCCTCGGCATCCTTGGTGAGCGTGAATTCTGCCGCGCGACCGACGACCGCCAGTGAATTCAGCACGGTCAGCACCGACCAGCAGCCCAAGACGAATGAGGTCCAACGAGTCATGAAGATGAAATCCTTTCGGGAGGGTCGTAGGAAGGGCAGGTGGGCAACCGTCAGCGGTTAGCAACCTGTCACGAGAAAGTCCGTCAGACTGGCAAGTTTAGCGTAAACGACTGCCTATAAAAAGAAAAACGCCCTCGCTTGTCACGAGGGCGTTGGGGAGATGCGAGTTGGAAGTCGAGTGTCAAACTTGCGGGTTCGCCACGCAAGACCTCCAGGTTACTCGCGGCGTTACTAGGCAGCGCAGGTCGGTTCGGCACCGCACTTGGCTTCGCAAGGCTTCTTGCAGCAGCGGATCTTTGGCGTGCGATCCTTGCAAACTCGCTCCTTCGGGCAGCGAGGAGCCTTCGCGCAGCGTGGCTCAGCACCACACTTGGGCTCGCAGGACTTCTTGCACAGCCGATCGAGGCTGCAGCGTTCCTTGGGGCAGCGAGGAGCGCGAGCACAGCGAGGCTCAGCACCGCACTTTGGAGCGACCGCACAAGTCGGCTCGGCACCGCACTTGGGTTCGCATGATCGCTTGCACAGACCGCTCAAGCCGCTCAAGCCATTGAAACCGCTGAAACCACAGCGTTCCTTGGGGCAGCGAGGAGCGCGAGCACAGCGAGGCTCGGCACCGCACTTCGGAGCAACCGCACAAGTCGGCTCAGCACCGCACTTGGGTTCGCAAGATCGCTTGCAGAGGCGATCCAAGCTGATCTTGCCCTTGATGCAGAGCTCTTTCTTGCAGCGCGGCTGACGTCCGCACTGTGGCTCACTACCGCAACCACCAACCGACACACCTTCACCACCGAACGACCACAACGTGGCAGCTTCGGCCGACGCACTCGCCAGCAGGAACATTCCAGCGGCCAACACGGCGCTCAACATCACTCGACTCTTCATGGGAGGACTCCTCACAAACCGGGACTTGGGACCTGAAACACACACGATCACCAGATCGCCGGAGCCGCGGGTATCTCTCCCCAGTGGGCTTTCCTAAACGCACTCTGATGACCTCAGCCTGAAACCAGCTGATGACGATAGGGCTTATCGTCTTCCCAAGATCCCCAGCTTCACCAACCCGCACATTTCCTGATAAATTTCCCAGCTTACCGGGCCACTTACGCAGTATGTGCGGGCTGAGTTGTCCAGTCCGATTATCCGGCCTGTCGGAGAGCCACAAGATACGGAATCGGGTCACTACCCAAGGCATTGAGCACCGTGCCGCCGGCCGTGAAACAGTGCTTCACCCAATCCGGCTGCCCGTAACGCTCCAGCGCCGTACCGCCTTCACCGCCGCCGACATAAACCTCGATGCCGGCCTGTGTCATCCGCTGAAACTCTGGCACGAACTGCTTCGTGCCGCGCTCAAACGGTGATTCCTCGAACTTGCCGAACACACCGTTGTGAAACGCGACGGCACCGCCCGCGTAAACTCCGCGCTGCGCCTCCGCAATAAACTCGCCAATCTTCCGCGAGAATAATTCGCTGGTCTGCGGTCCGATATCCATGCCCGCTTTGCCGGGAGTGACTTCGTTCGCGATGCTGCCATCATGCAAGGTGAAATCGATCGGCAGCACAAACTCGATGCCTGCCTGCCGACTCTCTTGCAACATCTTGCGTGCTTGTTCAATACGCTTCGCCGGTACGAAATAAGGTTCCTTCACGTGAGCTGGATCTTCAGCCACACCGATCGAGAACGTTTTGCCAGCCAGTTCCGCTTCTGCTTTCTTCAAGGACATGGCGAGCGAACCAGCGACAAACAGTTTCTTCACGTGACCGCGGCGAATGATCGCTTCCATGTCGTCCAGCTTGTCGGCTTTCAAACCACTGAAGATCACCAGTTGAGCGCGCAGACAACGCAGCATCGGTCCGCCAAATTGCTCCGCGACATATTCACCCAAGGCGACGCGCTGCATCGCGGCCGGCAGAACCGTGGACGAACTATCTAAACTGCCCGCCGAAAACGCTTCGTTGATGAACACCGAGCCGAACCGCTCGGCAAATTGATTCGCAAACTTGGCCAGTCGTGGTGCTAACCCCGAAAGGTCCGACTCTTGTGCCTTCCACAAGACTCGTTCCACATCGTAAGCCCGGGTGTTCTGCAGCATAAGCACGCTGCCCGGAGCTGCCTCACGAACGGCCTGAGCGGCGGCATCCGTGATCGTGTCCGTCGCGTTGTCGAGCCAATTGGTGATGAGCGGCACGGAGCAACCCAAAATCTCACCCAGCCGCTTCGCAACTTTGTCGAGCGACTTTTCTGGTTCGCGTCCGATGTGACCGAATACAATCTGCTTCCAGCCGCGACTGCGGCCATATTCCAACGTCGCGCGCATGCTGCGCAGGCGAATGTCCCCCTCGCCCACATTCGCTCCCGGCTTGCAGTCCAAATCGCCACGAATGAGCACGGTGGTGCCCGCCGGCAGATCCGCGAGCGAACTCAATTTGGGAATCGAGTTGAGATAGCCCTCTAAACTGAGATCGGGAAAGCCGTCACAGCCAAGTAGATTTCGAGTCCAAGCCAACATGGATTCAGTCGTCGCCGACATGAGTAATTCCTCTCTGAGACAAGTCGCGATGAGATTAGCAGAAGCGTGCGGAACATGAATTCCCGCACGAGATGATCTGGAGCATCATAGCAGGGGCAAGTCGTCTTAGAACTTGCAGCTCAAGCCAATACTCGCTCCCTGCACCCAGTATTCCTGCGTGCGGAAAGCAAAGTTCGGACGCAGCGCGCCGGTGAAGGGATCGGACAGATTGACCGCCAGCTGCGGATCAATCACTCCCGAGGTCGGCATCATCGTCGACCAGTAAAGGAAAGAGTAGCCGAGTGACATTTCCCAATTGCCTCGAATGCGCCACGACCAGGTCAAACTCACTTCCGGCACCGCCGCGAATTCATTGCGCGTGAACGTGCCGACATTCGACGGGACCCGAGCCAAGAGACCGCCTTGGCCGCCATTGGGAGACTGTTGGCCAGCAATCGTGACACTCTCATGCATCGATCCCAAACCCACCTTCGCCAGCACGTCGAGGTGCCAGCGACGACGTTCAAAGTTGAACATGAAGCCCAGTGAGCCACCGTGAAATTCGTTCTTCGTGCTGAAGAAGTCGCGCACGCTTAAGGTCGCGGAGCCGTCGTTCGATTGATTCGTGATCTCCAGCGACTGGTCCACTCGTGAAAACTGATACCCCATCACAAAATCCACTCGCGATAATTCGGACTGATGGAACATCTGCCGCAAATAAACGTCACCACCCAGCACGTCGGACTGCGAAGTAACTTGGATGTTCCCCGTAAAGTCGCCGGGATAAGCGACCAGCAGCGCGTTCTGATCAGCCGGTAGCCCGGGTGTGACATCCAGGAACGGTCGCGCCAGAACCGGGAAATCGGTGTTGCTCGCGCGGAACGTGGCATCGCCGCGCCCTAAAAAGAACGCTCGCACTCCGACCGCTCGGTCCTGACAATCATCCAGCCATCGTCCAAATGATAGTCGACCGCCCGCTTGTGCCTGACCACCGACCGCTTCGGGACCGTAGAGTACCGTTGTGCCGGGCAGCCCCAAGACACCCGCGTCCGAGGACGAGGTGGTCGTCGGTGCAGTGGTGACGAGTGGCGGTGCGGTCTGACCCTTACGCCACCAAATCAAATATTCGGTATCGACGAACCAGCGATTAGTCGCTCGACCAACCGGCATATCGATGCCGTCCCAACCCGATTCGCCTTCGTTCAGCCACGTCTCTCCGTCGCCGGGAATCGTGGCTGGGATTTCCGTCACCAGCGGCCGCGAAGAATTCAGCGGCACGCCCCGCATCCGCGGCTGACGCAGCGCTCGCATCCGCGGCACCGGTGGCTCATCCAGCGGGACTTCCAGCGCATCAGATCCCGGCCCAGATTTCATCGAATGGTTGTGGTTCGAATGTTTTTTGGTAGCTGCGCCGTTCACTGCCGGTGGACTGGCATCGTCTACTCCGGGCTGATCCGCGCCGGGGTTATCAGGAGCCTCCATCGACGGCTGGTCTTCTTGACCAGCCTCTCCACTGGGTGCCGCTGGCCCATCACCAGCCTGCTTGCCGTCGCTCGGAGCCTGGCCGTCATCCGCCGCCGGATTAGTCGCGGCATCCTGTGCCGCTCGCGCTAGTCGGCTGGCGGGAGTGGGCCCGGAGGGATAGCGAGCAGCAGGCGCTCCACTGGTGCGGCTGCGACTTTGGGCCGCCACATCCACGCTCGGTAACAGTGCCAAGCCCGTCGCCAGACTCCAGCAAGTGGCCAGCTGCCACGACCATCGCTTCAGGTTCAACGCTGCATCCGCATGAGCAGTCATACGTAATCTTCCCATCCATGGGCTGTACGGTAAGTCGCCGAATCGGGTACGAGACCCCGGCTATCGCAGCTACTATTTCGGACTGGCAGACTGTAGCGATTGAGAAAAACTCAACGGTTAGCTGAGCTTTGCGGTGGTTCGAGTGACCAGCGGTTAAAGTCTTTCCACCCAGGATTCCTGGCTTCTCCAGCTTAACGCGTCGTTTTGTTGCCGCCCCTGTTCCGCCATGCTAGGATCGATCGATTGTAAGAAGACGGCTTTTTCCCGACGGACCTCCAGCTCCGTCCCCTATTCCACCTGATTCATTCATTTTTTTCCCGGCTGTAATTCCGGCTTACGTTCCGACTGCCCGACGTCCTGCAAGGACCTTTGGGTGAGTTGGCGAGGAGTGGTATCGTGACGCGTCAGATCGAAACAAAGTCGGCTCAGCCTGTGGCGGCGAACGTGGAATTAGGTGGGGGACGGACGACCGCCGAGCGGCGACGAACGAATCTACGACGGTCGCGACGCCCCGGTTCACCCGCGCGTCGACCACGTCTGGAGCTGCTGGAAGCTCGAGTCAACATGGCCGCCTACAGCGCCGGTAATTTACTCGTCAGCAGCGCACCCTTCGGCCAAACTCCCACGCTTTACGAAGTGACGCCCGACGGAGTGGTTGTGCAGCAGAACGAGATTCCCAATCCCACGACGGTGGTGACTGAATTGCCGCGCGACGTCGTCGTCGATGGTTTTGGTCGAGCCCAAATCTTCAACGGGACCTTCAATCCGCGACTCACCACCATCGATCCTGTCGCCAACACCACGACGAGCACCTACATGCCGTACTGGAGTTCCGCGAACAATCAGACGGCCGGCGGATTAGCAGCTTTAGGTAATTTCATTTTTGCCTCCGATCAGAAGGTAGGCGCCGAGCAGTCGACGGGGCAGGGCATCGTCCGCTTCAACGCGCAGAACTTGGGAACAGGCTGGACGACCGATTACGATCCCAACCTCGGCGACGCGAATAACAACACCTCCACGATCACGCCGCATCTGACGATTCGTGGCACTGGCAACAACACGCTCGACTATTACTCGTTCACCGTACCAACCAATGGTGCGAGAGGAATTTTCGATATCGATGGTGGCTTTACCGGCGGTTCCGGGAGTTTTCATTCCCAGCTGCGTATTCTCGATTTTACGGGTAACGTGCTGGCCGTTTCCGACCTCTACAATTCCCCCACGCTCGGCGCCGGCGGCAGCACCTCCGACCGAGATGCTTATCTGGACTACACATTTGCCAAAGCGGGACAGTATCAAATCGAAGTGAGCGGTTGCTGTCAGGCGTCGGGAATTCCCGGCGGTGCGAACTATCAGCTCAATATGTCCATTCAGGGTCATGCACTGACGGTCACGGGCGGCAGTGGTTTGCTGCCCGAAGCCGAGCCCAACGATTCCATCTACAATCCTCAAAACACCGATTCAGCCGATCGTTTCTTGGCCGCTAGCGGCGAGACGCTGGATGTCGCCGTCGGGCTCAACGGCCTACTCTACTCGCTGCTGTACACCGGCAGCGCATCGGGCGGTGGCCGAGTGGTGAACGTGGTCGATCCATCGACCATGGAACTAGTGCGTACCTTGACGCTACCGACCGATCAACGAGCGATCGCAGTTGATAAAGCTGGCGGCATTTTTGCCGTCGGCGCGAATATTTCGCACTACGATGCCGATGGCGTGCTACTCAACGCGATCCCGAATCCAGTGGGCGGAATTCTGGGCGACATCGACATCAAAGCGAACGGCTGCCGTGCGGACGAGCCTTCGTACCCTTGCCTGGCCGTCGCCTCGAACAACGGCTACGTCGTCGTCACGGACACCTCGCTGGCAAATTTTGATTTCTTCGCTATCCGCCAAGGACTGGGACAAACTTTTGTCGCGTTCACCTCACCGCCGCTGAAACTGCCGACCGCTGTCGATGATTTTTATCGTGTGAATGAAAATACCAGCGGCGCCACGCTCACCGTACTGTCGAACGACCTTGTCGCCTCCGGCGCAGCACTGTCCATCACAAGCGCGACAACTCCCACCGGAGGCGGTTCAGTTTCCATCGTCGGCGCGCGCAGCATTCGCTATGTACCAGCGCGTGATTATTCCGGAACCGAAACATTCCAGTACACCATCGATGATGGCCGCGGTTCGACATCGACTGGAACCGTTACGATTCAGGTCAATAACATCAATCAGCCACCCGTCGCCATGCCGGATGGTTATGAACTGCCAGAGGATTCTTTCAACCAAATTCTAAATGTGCTGGAAAACGACTCGGCTTTGCCTGATACGGGCGAAACGCTGTCGGTCATCGCCGTTACCAATCCCAGTCAGGGCGGTACTGTCACGTTTGATCAGTCGCAGATTATCTACACACCGAAGCCCGACTTCTTCGGCCTCGAAACGTTTAACTACACGATCAGTGACGGCAATGGAGGAACTGCAACGACGACTGTGACGGTGAACGTTTTGAACGTCAACGATCAGCCGACTGCAGTTGCAGATTCGTACGCGGTAAACCCCGGTAGCTTCTTTAATCAGCTCAACGTTCTCGCCAATGACCTGATCGCACCGGATGCGGATGAAACGCTCACGATCGTCAGCGTAGGTCCGACAGCTAACGGCGGCTTGGTACAGATTGACTCGGGCACGGCACTGCTCTACACCCCGCCCAGCGGTCCCAACCCCAACACGCCCTACACTGGACCGGACTCATTCATCTATCAAATCAGCGACGGCAACGGCGGGTTGTCATCCGCAGTCGTCACGATCAATGTCTCAGTGGTCAATCAACCACCCGTGGCCGGCAACGACTTTTTTCAAATCGCTCGCAACAGCACGAATAATCGACTCAACATTCTGGACAACGATACGTTCGCCCCCGACATTGACGAGACGCTGTCCGTGACTCAGTTCACCCGTCCGGGGCAGGGCGAGCTACTGCAGCTAATCCAGAATGGTACGGCGCTGCTATACAGTCCTCCGGTCAACTTCATCGGCACGCAAACACTCACCTACACCCTGAGTGACGGTCGCGGTGGGACCGCCGTCGGCACCGTGACGATTCAAGTGGGTGACTTCAACAGTCAGCCTGTAGCCGTCAACGACTTCTACTCACTAGGTCAAAACAGCATTGCCAACAGCCTGAATGTATTGGTGAACGATTTCGATCCCGATGGCACCGATCTACTCACCATCGTCAACAACGGACAAATTCTGACGGCCAGCGGTGGCATCGTGGTGGTGGCTCCCGATGGCGCAAGCTTGATCTACACTGCTCCGCAGCCGTTTCTCGGTATCGACACCTTCACCTATCAGATCACGGATAATCGCGGCGGCCAAAGCTCTGCTACCGTCACGATCTCGATTCTCGGCTGGCAGAACCCCGCCAATCCACTCGACGTGAATCAAGACGCGGAAGTGACCAGCCTCGACGCCGTCATTCTGCTCAATGAAATCAACCGCTTGATCAATCCGCCGCTGACCCAACCCAGCGGTCAGATGCCGCCGCCAGTACTCAGTCCGATCTATTTTTACGACGTGAATTCAGACGGCTTTTTAACGGCAGTGGATGTGCTGCAGATTGTCAATTTCCTCAATCGACCAGGAGCGGGTGCCGGCGCGGGTGCGGGGGAAGGGGAAGCAGCGGGCGCGGGCGAAGGGGAAGGGGAAGGGGAAGGGGAAGGGGAAGGCAGCAGCGATCTGGGCCGTAATTATCTCCGCAGCGACTTGGCGCTGACGGCGCAGAGCGGTCTGGGAGGATCGATTGGCGTCGCGGCAGCAGCGTCGGTCGCGGGAAACAGCGGGGCTTATGATTTACGTGCGACAGCTTCCCTGTTGGATGCCTTCGCACAGACTTCCACCGCAACAGCGAGCCTCGTGCTGCCATCCGCCCCGACGGCCTGGGACGACTCATCCATCGTGCCTGCCTCGACCATCACGGCCAGTAAATCGCAGGCTGCGGCGGTCGATCAGTTGCTGGCGACTGGATTTTCAGCCGCGATCGACGGGCTGCTTGAGGAATTCCTGGCTTAACGAATTCCAGGCTTAAC
>JBJSXJ010000172.1:0-7814 GCA_046086325.1 Planctomycetota bacterium
CGATTACGCTCGCAGCGGGAGCGGGATGGCTCTACTGCCGAGTGAATGTCGGGGTGACAGACTACGTTTTCGAGACCGCTCCACCCGTGCTACCGGCACCGGCAATGGACCGGCGCATATCCGTGTCGGCTTGTAGATTGCGCAATTTATAGTAGTCGACGATTCCCAGCTTGCCGGTACGGAACGATTCCGCCATCGCCTTCGGCACCTCGGCTTCCGCCTCCACGAGTGAAGCGCGACTCTCCTCAATCTTCGCCACCATTTCCTGCTCGGCAGCTACCGCCATCGCGCGTCGTCCCTCCGCCTTCGCTCGAGCCACTCGCGTATCCGCTTCGGCTTGATCCGCTTGGAGCTTGGCACCGATATTTTGTCCCACATCAATGCTGGCAATATCAATCGACACGATTTCAAAGGCCGTCTGCGAATCGAGTCGTCGCGCGAGCACGGTTTTGGAAATCAAATCTGGGTTCTCCAAGACGGCGGTATGGTCTTCCGCCGATCCGATCGCACTGACAATGCCTTCACCGACGCGAGCGATGATCGTTTCTTCGGTCGCACCACCGATGAGCTGTTGCAGGTTGGCGCGAACGGTCACGCGCGCTGTCACTTTCAGTTCAATGCCGTTTTTTGCCACGGCCGACAACTTCGTTTGTGCCGACCCTTTCGCCGGACAATCAATCACCTTCGGATAAACACTCGTCTGCACCGCTTCGAGAATATTTCGTCCGGCCAAGTCGATGGCGGTTGCTTCGCGAAACGACAACTGAATCGTTTTTGCTTTGCGAGCGGCAATCAGAGCTCGAATAACCAGCGGCACGTTGCCACCCGCCATGTAGTGCGATTCGAGTCCTTTCGTGGTGAGTTCACGGTCGTCACCCAGACCGGCCTGCACGGCCATAATCTTGCCGCGCACGATCACTTTGGGATCAACTTTGCGAAAGGTCATGCCCAGCAGATCGAGGATCGAAATTCCAGCCTCGGTTAAGAAAGACTGAATCCAAAGCCGGAAATAGCCGGCAAAGATCGAGGCGAACACCAAGATGGCAACGAGCATGATGCCGGCCACGACGAGGCCAACAACCGCGAACGGCGAAGCTTGAGAAAGAATCATCACAACTGCGGCTCCATAGTAGGGGCAGGGATCCAACCATCCTGAATTACTAGTCGAACCTGCCGCCGTCCCGGGGTCAAGTAATCTCTATCACCAAATCGGCACAAACTGCTACAACGGCGGATCATCGAAGGTGAAGTTTTCCAGCGTGACGGAGGGGCGCGCGGGCTCGCGATGTCCTTCGTACAGCTCCACAACCAGGTAACTCATTTCGACCCGTTTCACACGCACCGCCTGGCCCGGCTCGATCGACGCGCCTTCCCCCAGCGCATCAAACGACTGGGAGCCGACGATGATGATGCCGCTGGGCAACATTTTGGTTTTAGCGACTCCCAGCTGACCGATGAGCTGCTTGAGTTGTTGTTGCTGGTGGAGCGCCGGCGAGGCCGCCTCGGGACCAGTAGGAGGCTGCACCAGAAGTCGCTTACCAAACGCGGTGTGCGGCCAGAGACGCAGCAGCGCCACCACCAGGATGGGCACAATCAGCGCTATCGTGATAATAAACATGAAGCCCAGCTTGGCATTGACCTGGAAAGCCAAAACCACGGCGCTGATGAGCACGATCGTGGCCACTACACCGAGCGCGCCACCAGAGGGAATAAAAAGCTCGGCACCTACAATTGCCAAGCCGAGGACCAGCAGCACAATCGACCAGAAGAAGTAATCCACCGTACGCCTCGCAGTCTATTCGCTGATGATGGCTGATTCCTGCGACAGTTTGTTGAGCATTCCCTGCAGGCTTTGCTCCAGGGACTCGATGAGCGGATCACGAGTGGCCGCGCGGGTACGCTGCGGACTGACCGTCAACGACGGACCAATCTCTAGAATAACATGCATGCTGCCATGGCGCCGTGCACGCCCCTCCAGATCCTCTTCTAACCGCTCGAGCGTTTCGAGTACACGATCAACATACAACGGACCATCCAAATACGCGGGCGGATAAAAGCTCAACTGCTGTGCCAGATCGATGGCGGCTAACTGCGATTTGCGCTGCACAAGTTCGGTGGCAGAGAGTCGTCCCGCGATGATGTCGGGCACCATTTTCGTACGTAAGTTTTTCGCTCGCGGCAAAACCGCTCCACAATCCGTCTTTCCCAGCCACTGCTGTTCGAGCGGGCAGAGCAGCGCTTCAATTAACTGCTCTAGCCGAGTCGCCAGCGAGCCGACTTGAACGGAACCTAAAATCTCGAGTTCTTTCACGGCGAGCAGCGCCAGGCCGACTTTGCAGAGTCGCGCCCGCAACGGCAGTTGACGCTGCGGTTGCCAGCTCAGACGCTGTTCCACCTGGGTCAGCACATCGTCCGCCGCACGCTCGATGTCGCCTCGAAACACATATTTAATCGCGACGGGATGCACCACCACTTGTGCCTGTGGATCAACCTTCACACGCCGCTCGGCAGCTTTTCGAGTGATGAACGAGATACCATCCATGAGCGGATGCAGGTGATCGTTGGTGCGCGTGGAGGCACCTTCGGCAAAAATGATCAGCGGACGTTCGGCCGTCGTCAGGACCTCAATCGACAAATCGATCGCTTGCCGGTCAAGTCCTTCGCGCAGCACGCTGAAGGCACCGATTTTCTGCAGGACCCAGGTCTGGAAACGACTGACATTGAAGAGATGCCAGCTCGCCATGCCATACACATGCGACTCGGCTGCTCGTGAGACGTAGCCCATGCAGACCGGGTCGGCGGTGCGGCAATGGTTGGGCACCATGAGAACTCCGTGCCCCGCACGGATGGATTCCTTGAGCAGCTCGATGTTCCGCACTTCATGCGATTCAATACCATCGTGGCGTTTCAAATAGACCGTATAGAGATCGGTCCACTGAATGAAGCTCGGCCACCGCAGCCCGCGATGAGGTGGCATGAATTGATAAGGTTTATCGAGTATCAGACTCATGACGATCGGGTTGATGTTGCAGGAAGATAGGGGAAAAGGATGTCGTCAGCGATTCGATCAGCAGCGGTGGGAATGCCCCAGCGTAGTAATCGTTCGCGTCGATTTGTCTACCGTATTCTAATCAGCGGCGGACACCTACGCGTCTCCCCTTCCCTTGTCCCGTTACGAGCCTTCCGACGATTCCCCGTGATTGAATCCTGGCACGAGCTGCCGCGGGTGCACTCGGGTTACGACATTCCAGCGGAGTGGCATGTAGTTTCAGCATCCCGGACGCCGATCCCAACGATATGCCACCTCGCAAAAAACTAGCCCCTCCGACCGCTCGACTCCAAGATGCCGCTGGTCAGCAGTGGACGGACGCGTTTTTGAATTACTTACGGTCGGAGTGTCAATTAGCGGAAAACTCGGTGGCCGCTTACCGCCGTGACTTACGGCGGTTTCGGCAATGGCTGGGAAATCGCGCCGTCACCGCGTTGACCATCCGTGACCTGTCCGATTACCTCGGCTGGCTCAGCGACCAGGCCTTGGCCCCCGCCACCGTCGCTCGACATGTCGTCTCCATGCGCATGTTTTTTCGCTATCTGCAACTGGAAGGTTTTCTGCAAGAGAACCTCGCCGAACTACTCGGCAGCCAAAAGCTCTGGGAACGCGTACCGGCCGTGCTGACGCCCAAGCAAGTGGATCGTTTTGTGACTGCTCCGGCGGGTGGTGATGCGTACTGGCGGCGTGATCGAGCGCTATTGGAGTTGATGTACGCCACCGGTTGTCGCGCATCCGAGGTCTCTAACCTGCGACTGCGCGACGTGCGACTAGACGAGTCGTACTGTGTTTGTCATGGGAAGGGTAATAAGCAGCGCGTGGTACCGCTGGGGCAACGGTCGATTGCCGCCGTGCGAGCCTACCTCGCCAGTGAACACTCGCAACTCACCCGTAGTCCGGGTGATGATGCCGACTGGTTGTTTTTGTCGCGGAGCGGTCGGCGGCTACGGCGCGAGGCGATATGGGAGTTGGTCAAGAAATATGCCGTGCGCTCAGGTATCCCCGTCGCCACTCATCCCCACACACTACGTCATAGCTTTGCCACTCACCTGCTCGCTGGTGGCGCCGATTTGCGTCAAGTCCAAGAAATGCTCGGACACGCCAGCATCGCCACCACTCAGATCTACACGCACGTCGATCAGTCGCGTCTCAAAAAAATCCATTCGCAGTTTCATCCGCGCGGCTGAATTGCTGACACGGCAATCGTACCGATTTGGCCGGCGAGTGGATTAACGCCGCCTTTGCCATCCGGATGCACTCGGTTGCTGAGGAAGACATAGAACAGATCCAGTTCGGGATCGATCCAGAGAACGGTGCCCGTGAACCCGCCATGTCCGTACGCCGCCGCTGACATGCCAGGCGCTCGATTCGACGAGAATGGTGACTGCTTGTCCCAGCCCAGTCCGCGAATGCCCCGCGGTACTTCATAGGCCTGCGTCATCTTAGCGAGTGTGCTGGCGGACAGAATGCGCGGCAGAGAGGTGGATGCAAGCGGATCGTGGCGGCTCGGTGGTGAGTTGGCTGGTGGTGCGCTGGCTGGTGGTGAGTTGGCTGCTGGTGCGCTGGCTGCTGGTGCGCTGGCTGGTGGTGCGGCAGCGAGCGAGAGCAGATGCCGAGCGTAACGAGCGAGATCGGCGCCGGTGGAGAAGAGTCCCGCATGACCGGCGATGCCGCCCAGTTTCGCGGCGCGTGGGTCGTGCACTTCACCTTGCAGCCAGCGCCCATCGCGCTGCTGCGTGGGAGCCGCTCGCCGCCGTAGCGCTTCCCCCGGTACAAACCCGGTCTCAGTCATACCAAGTGGCTGAAAGAGTTCCCGCTGCGTGAAGGCGTGCAGGTCGCGGTCGGAGACTTGGCGAATCAGTTCTCCGAGCAGGATGAAGTTGACGTCGGAATAAATGAAGCGGGCGCCGACTTGAGGTTCTACTGGTCGCAGCGCGTAGATTCGCCGCAGCGCCTCCGCGCGCCCCTGCTCATAATCACTCAGCGGATTATCGGCGATCAATCCGCTGGTGTGCGTCAGTAAATGCTGAATCGTAATCCCCTGCTTCCCCTCGACCGCAAAATCAGGAACGAGCTGGGCAACTGGAGTGTCAAGCTGCAGTTTTCCACGTTCGATCAATTGCATCACGCTGGTGGCAGTCGCGATGGGTTTGGTGAGCGAAGCGAGATCGAAGACCGTGTCGCTGGTCATCGGCAGCCGCTCCGGTTCCAAACTGCGCTGACCATAGGCTTTTTCCCAGACAATGCCGTCGCGGCGTCCGATCACCAGCACACAGCCCGGCATTTTGCGATCCGCGATCGCTTGTTCGATAAGCGGTTCGACTTGCGCGAGCTTGTCCAGGTCCAGTCCCAGTTTTCGAGTCGGTGCGGGCTTGTTGATTGGCGCGGCGGAGGGCGCGGCGGAGGGCTGATTGGCTGGTTCGTCGGCGGGCTTATCGCCGCGAGCCTCCGCAGCCTGCAGCGCGCAGCGTGACGCGGCGGTGGGCAGCACGAAAGTGGCAGTTGCCTGGAGCAGCAGGCTGGCAGCCACCAGGGCCGCTCGCAGCGCCGCTGGGCACCGAGGAAATTTTCCGCCCTCGGGGGAGCAGGTGGGACGAGCGACAGAATGCTGACGAGAGGCAAAATGCTGACGAGAGGCAAAATGCTGACGAGCGACAGAATGCTGGTGAGCGGCGGGACGGAGTTGAGCGGCGAGTGGGGAGACCAAGGTCGGCATGGGGGACTCGGTGAAAACGGAGGGATGGAGACCGCGAGCGTCAAAACGATCAAAACGTTCTTTCGTTGGCGGTTGTGGGACTTTGATCAAGGCGATATTTTAACGCTAAACCTTCGTATTTCCAGTGTTTTACGTTACTGATGAAGGGGCGAGCTCGGTTCAGGCCCCAGGGAAGCTCGCGGCCTAAATGCACGAATTGTACGATTTTTACGAGCTTAACGGGACGGTACGACTGTTTTGAAGGACGGGAAAAACGCGATGACGAAGGATGGTTCCAAGCGGGATACGACATTCGATCGACTGCTCACGCCGAAGCAAGTTGCGCAGTCGCTGCAAGTAAGCGAAGCGTCAGTCAAACGCTGGTGTGACAAAGGGATCATCGCAGCCCAGTACACCGAAGGCGGTCATCGTCGCATCTCCGTCACCCGGCTACTCGATTACGTACGCAGCAGCGGTCGGCACTTAGTCCACCCCGAGTTGCTGGGGTTGCCGGCCAGTTTGGGGCAGGCGGGGCGGCAACTCGATGGACTCGTGGAGCCGCTGGTGACGGCGCTCATCGAAGGTGACGAGCAGCAGAGTCGGCGGCTGGTCTTGGATTTGTATCTGGCCGAACATGCCTTGAGTTCGCTCTGTGATCGAGTGCTCACGCGGGCCTTTGAGATTGTCGGCGAGCGCTGGGAATGTGGACTCACGGAGGTCTATCAGGAGCGTCGAGCGTGTGAGATTATGCTGCGCGTGCTGCACGAACTGCGACTCATGGTTCCACCTCTGCCGACCGACGCACCGCTGGCACTGGGCGGCGTGGTGGAGGGCGATTCGTATCAATTGGCCACGACGATGGTCGAGCTGGTGCTGCGAGACGCGCGGTGGAATGCCGTTTCATTGGGAAATAATTTGCCGCTGGAGTCTCTGGCAGCGGCACTGAAGACGCATCGCCCGCGACTCTTCTGGCTGAGCTGCTCCCGGTTGGTGGATGAAGCGGAGTTCCTGCGCGGCTACCGGGCGCTCTACGACGAATTTGGAATGGACATTGCCTTCGTGGTGGGTGGCCGAGCGTTGACGGAGCCGGTGCGGCGCGAGATGCGCTACGCGGCTTACTGCGACAATCTGCAGCACCTCGAATCGTTCGCTCAGGCGCTGCGTGGATCGATCCGAACTCCAGAAATTTAACCCCTAAGGAACCAGCGATGAGTCACAACAGTCCCTCGTACAGCATCACGATGCGCCTTCGTTATCGATCGAAAACGGGTCACTTAGGCTTGATCACGGCAGCCATCGGCGCCCTCGATGGCTCGATCGGTGCCATCGACTTGGTGGAGGTGCAGAAGGATCGAACGGTACGCGACATCACGGTGAGCACGTCGAGCGTGGAGCATGGTGCGCAGATTGTTGCGCGGATGAAGGAGTTGCCCGAGGTGGAAGTGGTGCAGGTTTCTGATCGCACCTTCCTGCTGCACATCGGTGGCAAGATTGAAGTCCACAGCAAGGTGGCGCTCAAAACCCGTGATGACTTATCGATGGCCTACACGCCAGGGGTGGCGCGAATCTGTCAGGCGATTCATGCTGATCCGCGCACGGCCGATACGCTGACGATTCGCCGCAACATGGTCGCGGTGATTACCGATGGATCGGCCGTGCTGGGACTGGGGAATATTGGTCCCAAGGCTGCTCTGCCGGTCATGGAAGGAAAAGCCTTATTATTCAAAGAATTCGCCGGCGTCGATGCGTTCCCGATCTGCCTGGATACTCAAGATACCGAACAGATTATCCAGACGGTGCAGCATCTCGCACCGACCTTTGGTGGTATCAATTTAGAAGATATATCTTCGCCTCGTTGCATGGAAATCGAAGAGCGACTGGCGACTTCTCTCGACATCCCGGTGTTCCATGACGATCAGCATGGAACCGCCGTGGTGGTGCTCGCGGCGCTTGGTAATGCGCTGCGTATTGTTCAGAAATCGATGGCCGAGATTCTGGTGGTAATTAACGGGGCAGGAGCGGCAGGAATTGCGATCGCCAAATTACTGGCGGCGGTGGGAGTGCGTCGAC
>JBJSXJ010000173.1:0-11589 GCA_046086325.1 Planctomycetota bacterium
CGTTACTCAAGCAGCATAACTTCCAGATGGAACTTCCGGTCATCGTCATGGATGGGACCGTCGCTGGCAGCTCGCACACCAGCTAGATCGGGGTGTGGAGCAGGATTTCGGATGGCCCCCACTCGACCAGCTTCAATCGAGATTGTGCGACAAACAGAAAGAATGATCTCGCGAGAAATCAATTACCCAATCCTGCTAGCTGGTCCGCGAGCTGCCGGTCGCAATGGCCCCCTCATCACCAGCCCTTACTCCCCCACAGGAAAAAAGGTGGCTCGATTGGCCGAGGCGACGATCACTCTTTTTTCCTGCGGGTGAGAAGGGAGCACTCAATTGAACCTTGCAATTTGTGCGCGGTAACTCGCTGATGCCCGACGTAGTTCGCACCTCTTGTCCTACTCGCGCTTCGCGCTTTACTGACGCTTCACGTCTTACCGGCGGTTCACGTTTTACTTACGCATCACTTCGAAGTCGATGAGGATGAGTGCTTCGTCGCCGATGAGGCCGATGTTGCGTTTGTCGAAATCGAAATCGCTGCGTTTGAGTGCGAACTGGGTGGAGAAGCCGAGTCGTTTGACTCCGTTCTGCACCGATTCCTTACCGCCGCCTTCCAGATTGATCGTGATGCGTTTGGTTTTGCCATGCATCGAGAAATCACCCGTCACCTCATAGCCACCCTTCATCGCCTTCACGCTGGTGCTCTTGAAGTTGAGCGTGGGGAACTGCTTGGCATCGAAGTAATCAGGCTGACGCAAATGTTCATCGCGAGCCTTATTTGCGGTGTCAATGCTGTCGGCTTTGATGACCAGTTCAAACGACGACTTGGACGGATCGTCGCGATCGATCGTCGCCTTGCCATCCACTTCGTTAAAGCGGCCATGAATCCAGCTGATGTCGAGGTGTCGAGCTTTAAAGCTGACCGACGAGTGCACGGCATCGTAGGTATAGTCGTCGGCCGCTCGCACGGTCAGACCGGACACATGCAGTACACTGGCCAGCACTCCCGCCAACAGCACGGAGGAAAAAAATCGACGCATGAAATCGCTCCTAAAAAAATCGGGGTCGCTCAGCTTCGTCAATCGAAGCGTTATTCGGCGACCGATTCTAGGAGTTCTTCGCGCAGTTTATCAAGCAGCAAAGTTTCGTAGGTGACGAGCGCCTGAGCGGTGGTCGCTTTGGCGGTGACGGCCCCGTTGGGCTTGGAGGTGTCTTGTTTTTTCAGGCGATTGCTTTCCGCCGTGTCTTTCTGCAGCTGTTTTTTCAGCCCCTGCTGCTCGCGTTCAACCGCGGTCAGTTGCTGCCCGGTGGTCGCTTTGAGTCGTTCGACTTCACCGGCCAGCTGGGCGCGCTGGTTGGCGACGACCTGCCATTGCCCACGAACGGTGTCCAAGTTGTTTTGAGCGTTGAATACGAGCTGCTCAAGCGTTCGTTGGCGAGTGAAGTCGTACGCTAAGTTGCGTGTTCGCTCATCTCGTTCCCACGCGATCGCGCGGGCGTTCTCGATGGCCAGCGATGCTCGGGTATCTTGCAAGCGGACCGTCAACTGATTGATCTGCTGATTAAGATTCTGCATCTGTCGATTCAGCGGCGCGTCACGTCGTTCAATGTCGCTCATCCGCTTCGTAAAATCCTCACGCAAATTCCGCGCATCACTCACCAGTCGCTCCGCACGCTGCTCGGCTGTTTCCCGGGATTGATCGAGTTCGGTGAGGCGATCGTCGCGTTTACGTTCGGCCGCTTCCTGAACTTTTTCCAGCGTCTGGGATTTGTCTTGCTGTAACGAGGCGAATTTTTGCAGGACCTGCTCTCGTCCCTGATTAAATGTTTCTCGCCACGGTTCGGCCAAGCGGGCGACCAAGCGCTCTCGCAAATCGGTTCGCTGCGGCTCGGGAACTTGATCGGCCACGGGACCATCCAGGTACCCCTGCAATCGCCCGAGGAATTTAGCAAGTGACTCGGGGGAGTTGTCATCGAGCTGCGGAGCGCCGGGCACGGGATTTACTGCCGGCGCGGGTTTGTCGCCGGGCACGGCGACGGCACGTCCGGGTGGAACTTCGGCCGGTAGCGCTGCCGCCAGCTTTTCCATCGCACTGCCCGCTTTTTCGTACTGTTTGGTAAAGATCAATAGCCAAGCTTTCATCCGCAGTGCTGCCAGCTTCTGCTGTGGGTGCACGGCGAGTCGATCCGCAATTTGAATAGCTGCCTCGAAGCGGCGCTGCTTTAGGCTAAAGAGCAGATGAGCTTGTTCCAGGGAGACGTCTCCGGCGTGACGTTCCACGAGCGTCGTGTAGAGCTGATCGGCTTCGGCCACCGTCGCTGGTACTCGCGACCAGCCGAGCTCCAGCAGTTTTTCCAAATCGGCTTTGGTAACTTTGTCCGCCGCCCGGCCAGACGTGGGCGACGATCCCGCCAGCAAAACCGTGGCGAGCAACCAGGGGAAAAGAATCCGAGCGTTAAAAGATGCGTGCAGCATGACGGACTCCAGTACACAACAACCTTCGTAACTTCCTCTTGGTTAATATCGTATCGATTGCTGGCACTTAGACAAACAAGAGACCGATTTTCAGCCTTCAGAATTTGCTTGTCGCGTAAAGCTGTCAAAGCGTGGCTCGCCAGGCTGCAGGAATGTTTGGGGCAGCTCGATGAGTCGCGGCTGCTGGACTTTTTCCTGGACGCTTCCTAACGTTACGGTTATCGTCGAGTAATCTAATGACCTTCGACTGGCGATCGCCACCAAATAGCGCTCACTACTCCTCACCACTCGCAGCCACCCATGTTCAATCACCTGAAAAAAATTCGTGCTGTTCGCCAACAACAACTCGCTCGCCGTCGTGCCGGTCGGCCGCAGGCAACCCGTGCCGGCTTGGGGCAGCGCTGGTTGGCTCTGGAGTCGCTTGAAAACCGCACCGTGCTGGCGTCGAGCGTCACGGCGGCACTCGTGGGTACCGAACTGCGTATCGAGGGGTCGCCGAAAGCGGATCAAATCGTGGTGGGGCAGACGAATGGTTTTTATACCGTTCGGGGCGGAGGCCTCAATCAGCGGTTTGCAGTGTCCAGCGTAAGTTCGCTGGTGGTGAATGGTAATGCCGGGGATGATCGCATCACGCTCCCCGCCCGACTGGCAACCGGCACCGTGCTGGCCGTCACCATCAATGGTGGACTGGGGCGCGACAACATCAGCGGTTCACCGCTGGCTGATTCCATCCACGGAGGCGATGGCAACGACACGATTTCGGGTGGCGGCGGCGATGATGACCTCTTCGGCGACGCCGGCGACGACAAGCTCATGGGCGGTGCCGGCGACGACGACATGGATGCTGGCGATGGCCAAGACGTGCTTTCGGGCGACGACGGTGACGATGTGATTCAGGCCGGTGCAGGTCGCGATCAAGTCAAGGGTGGCAATGGCAATGATACCCTCGCCGGCGGCTTGGATGATGACAAGCTGGAAGGTGGCATCGGCGACGATATCGTCACTGGCGACGACGGGAACGACACGATCAAAGGCGACGTCGGCAGTGACTCCCTCGATGGCGGCAATGGCAACGACTCACTCGACGGCGGCGAAGGAGACGATTACCTGGAAGGAGGAGTTGGCCTGGATCTCCTGAAGGGTGGTAACGGCGGCGACTCACTCAACGGTGGCGCCGATGACGATACGCTCGACGGCGGCAGCGGTGATGATTACGCCTCCGGCGACGACGGTGACGATACGATCAAAGGCGGTGCGGGGAACGACGAGCTGCATGGAGGCTTGGACGACGATAGCCTCGACGGCGGCAGCGGTAACGATAATCTCAATGGGGATGATGGAGATGATTCCCTTAAGGGCGGCGACGGCGATGACGACCTATTCGGCGACGATGGCCGCGACTCGCTTTTCGGCGACCTTGGAGATGACGCACTCAATGGTGGTCTCGACGACGACTACCTAGACGGCGGCGACGATGATGATTTACTGGAGGGCGGCGACGGCAACGACCGCCTCAAGGGCGGCATTGGCTCAGATCATTATTTAGGCGGGTTAGGGGACGACGTCTTCGAAGATGACAGCAGCGAAGATGTCAACGACGACTCGGATGATGACGCGGAAGACTCGGACGATTCGAGTGACGATCTGCCCAGCGGCGAAGGGGCAGACAACCCGTTCTCGCCGCTGTCGATCAAGAATGCCATCTCACGCCGTTATCGCCAACGGTGTGATTACTGGGACGAACTCTCTTTCGGCTGCGACTATTTCGTCTCAGCCGGTTTCGTCTCAGCCGGTTTCGTCGCAGCCGGTGTCGTCGCAGCCGGTGTTGTCGCTGCCGTTTTTGATGAGTCGTTATTGAGCCGCTGAAACGACTCTAAGAACGCTGGCAGTTTCGAATAGCCGCCCTGGCCGATCTCAGGTAGCGCTAGGATTTCGTCCCAGTCAGCGGGTGCGGAATTCGCCGCCGGGTTCTCGATGTTTCCATGGGGTAGATCGAGCGACGGGTGATCGAACGGAGCAGCGTGACGCTGGACGCGTGAATCCGTGAGCGATTCCAGGAAGGCAATGAGATCAGCATCCACCTGAGACTCGTCGTCCGGCGTTTTACCATTCTTACCAAACGCCTGATCTTCCCGACCAAAATTAGTGCGAAGTTCCTCCAACCCTGGATGATGAAAGTTTTTCGCCTCGGTATCGCCCGCGAAGGTGCGGGGGCCATAGCGATAGAAGCGAATCACCTCCTGCAGAGTCAGGAACGCGCCGTTATGCATGTAAGGCGCCGTGAGTGCTACGTTACGCAGCGAAGGCGTTTTGAACGCTCCTTTTACGGAGCTCTGCAGATGCTTGTGTGGATCCTGATTGGGGAAGGACACCTCCGCATAGGATGGTCGGTAATACAGCTTGTCGTTTTTCAATACTAAACGCGGGTTTTGCAGCAGCTTTTGTACGGCGG
Source organism: Planctomycetota bacterium (assembly GCA_046086325.1). GTDB lineage: Bacteria > Planctomycetota > Planctomycetia > Pirellulales > Pirellulaceae > JBJSXJ01. The sequence continues at coordinate 4,923 of JBJSXJ010000173.1, forward strand.
GGTCTTCTTCCACAGTTGCTGAACTGGCCTGATCTTTCTCCAGTTCCGTCACCCGATCTTGCGCGTTCTTCCGAGCCTTTAAGACAGCATCTTTGGGAGTCAGGTGAGCGACCGACGCCACGGGAGCAGCCGTAGTGTCGTCTGAACCCTCAACTTTTTTCGTTAGTTCCTCAACCAAGATCCAGCGTCCCACACCCCAGTCCAGTTTGAGCGGCTTCTTGGTATTAGGATCGACCTTAACGAGCCCCGTAACGCCAATGTTGTAAAACAAATTGTCGTAAGCGCGATAACGCGGTACCGGTACTCTGAATAGCATTTGTTCGATAAACGCATTGCCGCTGGGATTGATTGGCAGGGGCAGTGGCACGAGCCCTGGCTCAGGCGCTTCATACGGATCAACCTCCTCTTCTTGGGCGTCACCAAAAACTACATCCATCGAGGGACCACCGAACTCCGGCAATAAATGGCATTCCGCACATCCCAAACTGATAAACCTCGCCATTCCACGCCGTGCCTCGGCCGTCATCGCTAGCACATCTCCACTCATATAACGATCAAAGGGCGAGTCGTCAGAGATGAGAGTCTTTTCGTAGGCGGCGATTGCCAGGCCGACGTAGAGCGAGAAATTGGCGACCATCATATCTTGGTTGTACGGGAGGACGCGTTCCGCTGCCTGTTCTTCGCCGTTCACCTTCGTTTTCACTTTGATTTTGTGAGTAATGTTGTCGGGGATAGCGGGCAACGCTTGTGGCAAATTCGCGTTCTCTTGTTTCCAGAATCGTTCCTGAAACGCCAGTCGAATGAGCTCGCGGTAGGTCGCCTGAAGCCCCTTCGCTCCCGCGCCAGCCTGACGCCACTGGGCAAGGACACTGTCGTCTTCAGAGACCGTTTGTGCGAGGAGTGCTCGTTGATCAAGCAGTTTGATGGCCACATGGGCGAACGTACGATCTTTGTAGCTCATCTCGGTGGAGTTGATGATTGGCCCCACTGCCTGAGATGCGGAAGCGAGCTGGGGAATCGCAATCTTCACTCGCTCCACGCGATTGTTGCGCACGACATACTTACCGAGCTGATCTTCAAACGGCGATTGGGACCCGAACGGGTCATAGCCGTTGAAGACATGTTCCGCGCGACCATCATGAAACATTCGTGCCAAGCGGGAAGAATTGACATTGGTGATCGTTTGCCGTCCGGTAACCTGGCGCAGGTCCGGCTTTTGAGACTGTTCAGCAGGTGCCGCCTGCGACTTGCTTAGCGTACCTGTTTCGACGATCGGATCATTAGGTTTTATCGCTCGATTTGCAATCGCGTCGTAAAAAGCGGCTGCATCAAAACAGCGCGCCCGAACGCCCTGTGATCCGATCACCTCGGTGCTGTCGCCGACGATGAGTCCGAATTTGTTGGAGTCGTTGGAATCATCATCAACCCAGGGGTGATGGTCTTCTTTTTTGAGCAGACGGTTTTTCTGTGCGAGCGCTTTGGCCTTCGCGGGGTCCAAATCGGTAACGGTGTTTTTGATGCGTTGATCTACACCACCATGATGATGACAGGTAGCGCAGGCCGTGCGGTTGTCGCTGCCCAATTGCATGTCCCAGAAGAGTGCTTTGCCGAGGGCGACAAGAGCGGCATCACTGCGCACATAATGGCTCCATTCTGCCGGCTGCGGCTGGTCGTCGGAACTCAGATGCCACTCATCCGACTGGTGCGCCGAGAGGCTATGAGCGGCAGCTTTGCGCTGTTCCAGTTGGGCGTGCGTTAGCGGCGCCGACTGGCAACGATGATCGGACTGGCCCTCGAGAATCTTGATGCCACAGGTGGCACAAACCGTGGGAGCAGCCTTCCCGGTTCTAGTCATCTTGGGATTCGGAACTGGCTTCGGACCGGGGCAGCCCGTCTGCAGAAGCGTGAGGGCCACGAGCAGCACGGGGCCAGCCAACTTGGGCACGCGCGGAGCTACCGCCGACCAAAAACCGGAACCGTTCCCTGGCAACTGATGCATAGCATTGCCCTTTATCGTTTCGTAGCGAGATCAAAGCGAGTGAATTACGTGGTGGAGAGTTTTAGCGGGCGGAGATTGCGTACGATCACTTGAATCATGCGCTTCTCGGGAACTTCGACCGGTACTGTTGACCAGCGATTTGTGCGATCGTTGCCGAACGTCAGCAGCGCGGCATGCTGGCTACGGTCGCGGTCGACTTGTGGATCGGGGTCGGTGAGCCCGAGTCCCTGGCGAACTTTTTCGATGTCGGAGGGGCGACCGGTGAGGAACTGCCAGTCGCTGCGGACCTGGTCGTCGGGCCGCGGCTGATAGGGTCGCGCATACTTGGCCAGAACCGCTGGAGTGTCGTGGAGCGGGTCCAAGGTGACCGAAATCAGACGCAGATCCGCCCCGAGCGATTGTTCGAGATCGGCCCAGATGGCACCCAGTTTGGCGGTCGTACCCGGGCAGGTCCCCTGACAATTCGCATACATCATGTTAATGACCACGGGGCGATCCGCGATGAGGTCCGAGTAAAAACGCACCTGCTCGCCACGATGATTGGTGAGTGTCACATCGGGCAGTCGATCGCTGGCGCGGGGCTGTGGCAATTTCATTAGACTTCATCTCCAAACATTTGCTGCACATTCGTGGGGGCGGGGATGGGTAGATACTTGTTGTGGATTTGGTCCTCAACGATTTTTTCTGGCACGAGTGGTTTTTCGATCACGACTCGCGCTTCCGGTTCATCCTCGCTATCGACAGGCTCTGGCCCGAGCGACTCCAGCCGCGGATCAAAGCTCGTCATCATCCGCATATCTTCGTGATTCAAGTTATGACAGTGGAAGACGAAGGGGCCGAGGAACGTGCGGAAGCGCATCAGGATGATGATTTCCGTATTCGGTCCCAGCAGCGCGGTGTCGTGCTTGTACTGATCATGAGGCTGCAGATTTTCAGGCGCATCGGCTGGCAGGTTCTTCAGCTTCTCGGGATCGGTCGGGCGCAGTCGCCGGAGCGTCCCATCAAACTTCACTTGGATCTGCTGATGGGATTCCAGGTGAATATGAATCGGGTGCCACCAGCCGCCGCTGCGGTTCACGAGGTGCCAGACTTCTAAACTACCAAGCACCATCGGGGCATCGGTGCGTTCTTCGCTGAAGAACTGATGACTGATCCGCCACGCGCCGCGACCACGCTCGAAATCAAACCGTCGTCGAGGCAACTTGGCGATATCGTCCCAGGTGAGTTCATTGAGCAGGTTATCGTGTTTGCGCAGGTGCACACCTTGCTGCTGGCTGAGCCGTACATCTTTGGATATCTCTTCTTTGATTTCCGGTTTAGCGAGCAGCGCACCCAAGTTCTTCAGCTCGTAATCGAAGATACAGGGATCGGGTGTGCCGTCATCGATGACGTCGATGCGGAGTAGTTTGAAGGTGTTGTAGTTCGTGCCACCATCTTCGTTTTCAAAGGCCTTTTGCCGATCAAGATCGTCCAGTCGTGGCACATGCTCGCGATCGCCACGCGGTGATAGGCGAATATTTCCGAGGGGCCGTCCTTCTCCCGCTCGGTTAGCCAAATCGTTATCACCGTGGCCGGGACCGCGACCATTCCGCTGATCGCATAAATTGACCAGGAAGAAGGTCGCTCGCTTGCGCCCTTTCAGCAGCTTTTTGAAGTCGACGACCACATCGGCGCGATTGGCCATTCCCAAGAGCAAGGCGTCATCGTGGACCGGCTTTTCCAGCATCCACGAATCTTTGCCGATTCGCTCCCAAGGCAGCACACTGGATTGCGGCTTCAAAGAGGCATCCGTGAAAAAGCGATCGAATTGGGGACCTTCCAAATCTGACTGATCGCCCGCATCCCACAACTGCAGTAAGAACACTCGCGCGAGTGCGCCGTTCAGGAAGCGCAGGCGATACTTGTGCGCCTTTACCTCTAACTTCGCGAACGCTCGCCCATTGCATATCGCGACGTTGCCCAGGTAGCCGTTGTGATCGAACGGGTCAAAGTGAATTCGTGCGTCTTTCGGGGATTGAGGCGCGGGGCGGCAGAGGCAGCGATCACCCAGGACGATCGGAATGTCGCGTGACTCTCGTGAATCGTCGTAGTTCGGCTGCGGAAGAATGTGATGCTTGATGAGAAAATCTTCCCAAGGATCCGTAACCAGGAAGAAACCCGCCAAGCCCATGAGTGCGTTATGTGCAGTGATGTCATTGGCATGATCGTGGTACCACATCGTCGACGTGGCTTCGGACCAGTCCCACGGAGTCTGCTTGCTCAAGGGGTCCCCCGATGGCACCTTGGGAACTCCATTGGGATAGAAGTAATCGCGGATGCCTCCGTCGGGAGGAATTAAGAAGGCGGGGTGCCCGTCGGAGTGAGAAGGGGTATGACCGCCGTGCAAATGTACCGATGTCTCGGCGATCAATTCGTTATGAAAACGCACGACGAGTGGCCGATTCACATGCTCGACAAACGTTGGTCCAGGTACCTGACGGTTGTAGCCCCAAACCTTGGTCTGAAACCCCGGTACGATCTCGGCATCAAACGCTCCGAGCACCACTTCGTAGAACGGAATGAACGAATGCTGATCCCAGAAATCACTGGGATCAAAAGCCCCTTCCAGATGCCAGAATTCGGGCGCAATCCGCAGCTCGCGACGATCGCGCGGGGCCCCACCAATCTCATGTACCGGTTCCGGCTTAGGTAGTTGCCCCGCAGCTCCAAATTCGGCCGGCCGAATTAAGGGTGGCTTAAGATCAATCGTTTCCGTCCCCGCCCGAGGCTCACGGTAAAGCTTTTCCACAAGGCCCTTTTTGATATCTTCGACGTGAATCCAGCCCTTGGGAGCCATCACCTGCATCGGATGCCGGCCATCCCACGCCCTACGCGCCTGTTCGCCTGCCTTGGGGCCAGGAGCTGCCACCAGTTTTCCCGCTCCGTCACGTACCCGCTGCGGCTGCGCGAGGGGCCATTCCCACTTCTTCGGATCGGTCACTTCTTGCGGCTGTAAAAACTCCGGAGCCAGACAGCGAGCCACCGGTCCTGCCGCTGCAGCCTCACGACTGGTGCTCACCAGAGCGGCGATGGAAGCGGCACCGCAAATCTCCAGAAAATCGCGACGGTGGGGCTGGTTCTGAGCGGCAGAGGAACGGTCGGCGGAATCGTGTTCAGATGCTGTCATGATTTTTGTGCCGTGCGAATTGCGGAGGAAATAAACTTGCCGTGAAAACAAACAAGGGTGGATCCAACCAACGGGACGAAACGCTAACAACCTGAATCACCAAAAACAACTACCCACCAGGGGGGCACCAATTGAAGTAAGCGTCGGCCCGCTAAGCAGGTTTGACAAAAAAATCAAACTACTGGTGAACATATTTTAAATTGCTAACGTAACACCCATTAACCTCGACGACTTAATCGGGTCGTATTTCCCCACTGGGACATTTCCAAGGAAGAATGTCATGAAGTTGAACCAACGTACTCGCCGCCCCTTCTTCTCCTCCCCCTCCTTCTCCCCACTCACGCGACGTCTTTCACGGACACGCCACCTAGGCCTCGAAAGTCTCGAAGCGCGGCGAAATATGGCACTCACCGTGCCCGCCTTCAGCAGCTTGCCGGGAGCCAATCACACGATCTACCTCGACTTCGACGGTCACGTGACGACCGGCACCTCGTGGAACAGCTCCTACGGCGTCACCTCGATCAACTCGCCCGCTTACAGCACCGATACCGACACCGCTAATTTCAGCTCCTCGGAACTGGCTACGATTGAGCGAGTTTATCGACGAGTGGCCGAAGACTTTGCTCCTTTTCAGGTAAATGTGACGACCGTGGAACCGGTGGTGGATGACCTGCTGAAATCCGGTTCCACAGATACTCGCTGGGGTGTGCGAGCGGTGATCACCAAGGATGTGGCCTTTAATTGTGGCTGCGGAGGCATCGCCTACATCGATAGTTTTAATTGGAGCAGTGACACGCCGGTGTTTGTGTTTAACACCGGTGAAGTGGGCGTGGCTGAGGCGGCCAGTCACGAAGTGGGGCACTCGCTAGGCTTATCGCACGATGGCACCGCGACCGCCGGTTACTACCAGGGACACGGAACGGGCGCCACCTCGTGGGCACCGATCATGGGTGTTGGTTATTACGTGAATGTGTCGCAGTGGGACAAAGGCGAATACTTTGGCTCCAACAATAATGGTGCGGGAGCGAACTACAACAAAGGTCCAGACGATCTGGCAATCATTACGAGCTACAACGGGTTTTCGTACAAAGCCGATGCCGTCGGCAATTCGCTCGCCACGGCCGCACCTCTGTCGGTATCCGGCACGACCGTTTCGGCCAGTGGTGTAATCGAACAGCGCGGTGATGTCGATTTCTACTCGTTCACAACGGGCGCCGGGGCAGTGACCATCAATTTGAACCCTGCCACACTCGGTGCCAATCTCGACATCAAAGCGGATCTCTACGATTCGACTGGTACGCTTGTCGCCACCTCGAATCCCGTCGACGCACTCAATGCCTCCTTCAACTTAACACTGGCGGAAGGCACTTATTACTTGTCGGTCGATGGCGTAGGAGTGGGTGATCCAGCGCTGAATCCTCCCACGGGCTACACCGATTATGCGAGCATTGGGCAGTATTCCATCAGCGGTTCCGTGGTGGCCAGCAACCTCAGCACTCTCA
>JBJSXJ010000174.1:0-9174 GCA_046086325.1 Planctomycetota bacterium
GCTGACGCCGTGCCGCTATCTCTCGGCGCGACGCCGTTTTTTTTTAGCGGTACGGGCGTAAGCCCTCCGGCTGCGGCGGAGAGCGATTCCGAGTTCCGGCCGGACGGCTGACGCCGATACCGTTATCTAAGGCCGGACGGCTTACGCCGTGCCGCTATCTACTCCCGAGCCGGACGGCTGACGCCGTTCCGCTACCTACTCGCCTGCCGGTGAGTACTGCTGGTCCTCACAAACGCTCGTCGATGGCGGCGAGCGTTTCGCCAATGCCGGCCGACAGCACGATGTCGGCTAGCGGATCACAGGGTGTGGGAGTGCGGTTGATGATAACCAGCCGCGCACCCTGCTCCTGCGCATAACGCGGTAAGCTGGCGGCTGGTTCCACGACGAGTGATGAGCCGATCGCTAGGAACAGATCGGCCATCTGCGCCACTTGATAGCTTTCCGCCAACAACTCTCGGTCCAGTGCCTGACCAAATGAAATGGTGGCATGCTTGAGTGGACCACCACACTCGGGACAGCGCGGTACCTGATCGGTTTGCAAAAACCGCTCCACCCAGGGCTGCGCAAGGTCTCGATACGCACAGCGTAAACAGGCTACTTGGCGAGCGGTCCCGTGCAGCTCAATGACCCGCTGGCTGCCAGCGGCTTGATGCAGGCCGTCGATGTTCTGGGTAATCACCAGCCGCAAGCGTCCTGCTTGTTCCCAGCGCGCCAGCGTTTGATGACCAGCATTCGGCTGACACGACTCAAACTCACGCTGAAAGATCGCCTTCTGCCGCCAATACTCGTAGCGAGATTCTTCATATGCGACAAAATCTTGGTACAGCACAGGCGTGGACTGAGACCAAATGCCTCCCGGTGAGCGGAAGTCGGGAATACCACTTTCCGTGCTGATCCCCGCGCCGGTAAAGGCCACCACCGAACGAGCGGCCCGTAACCAAGAGGCAATCTGGTCCAGCTCGACACTCATGTCACTCTCCGCCCGCACCCGCCTCACCACCAGCTTCGGCGGCTGCACTGCGTTCGGCAAGCTGTCGGTCTAAATCGAGCAGCGCCGAGGGATCGTCTTTAACCAATTCAAACTTGGAAACAATGTCGCGTGCGGTGCGCTCCTCTTCCACTTGCTCACTAATGAACCACTGCAATTCCACCAGCGCCGCAAACGCGCGCTCTTTGAATGCCAATTCGTACAGCGAGTCGATCCGACGACTCACTTCTTCTTCCTGCTTGAGCATGTCATGAAAGACATGAGGAATGGAATCGTAATCGGTGCGTGGAGCCGTGATCGACTTCAAGACCACTTTGCCATTCCGCGCCAATAAAAAGTCGTACAACTTCATGGCATGCTCGTACTCTTCTTGACTCTGCACGCGCAGCCAATGAGCACAGCCGCGAAAATTCTGTCGTTCACAATAGGCCGACATCGCCAAGTAGTTGTAGGACGAAAAGAGTTCCGTCGAAATCTGCTCATTGAGTGCTTCTTGAACAACGCTACTGAGCATGACTTTTTCCCTTTACCTAACGAATGAATACCAAGAAAATCAAATCCATAACATGACATTAGCAATTGGTGTGCAGCAAAGCTTGTACCACTGCCTGAGGAACACCGAGCTGCCAGGCGGCAGCGATCGAGCCCAAAATACCATCCGTCGTCGCTTCGCTGGATTCACCATAGCAAGCTGCCAAGGCGGCGATGTGGGCAGCCGTCAGAGACAGACACCACGACTCCCCAGCCTCGCCCTGACAGCGCACCTCGTGACCATTCCAGCTCACCAGTGACCGACCAGCCGCCTGGCAAGCTCGAGCCGTTTCTCCGGCTGGATCGCGTGTAAACAGAACAATCGATCGGCGGCAGTTCTCCGCCATCCCGGCCACCAGCGGATCGTCGGCGTTGAGCACGGCGACGCCGGTCGGCAGAATCACATCCACAACCGTCGTCATGGCTCGTATGAACTTCTCGGCCGTGTCGAGTCCGCACCAGTCGGCTTGCTGTACGTCACCCAGCCAGGTGACGATTCCCACCGTGCCGCGATCGTAGCCCAGTCCCTCGCGTACGATCCCCTGGCAACTCACTTCACCCACCACTGCTTCCACCACCGGATTCACCAGCAAGTCATGCATGCGGGCAGCTTCGCCATCACCTAACTGCTCGCCAGCCGCACGCACCAGTCGATCACCGACGTGCAGCCCCGCAGGATCCACTCGCCCAACCACTCGACCCGCAGCTTGCAAGCAGGCGGCTAAGTGTCGCACCGCCGTCGTCGCACCACGCAGTCCGCTGACTCCGATCGTCGGTAGACGCCCATCCTGCTGCTCTCCAAACAACATCTGCACAATCGCCTCGCCCACCGGACGCGACGATCCCGCCGTCGGTTCGATATGCATGCGCAGGCCCGGTCCCGCGTTCACTTCGACCACCCCCGCACGCTGCTCTTCCAGCGAGCGGCTGATGTCGACAGCCACAACATCGACTCCCGCGATATCCAGTCCGATCACGCGAGCCGCTTCAATCGCGCGCCGCGCCACCTCGGGATGCACTCGGTCCGTCACATCCGTCGCCGTACCACCGGTGCTCAAGTTCCCATTTCGACGAATGAGCACTTTATGGCCCTTGGGCGGCACGCTGTCCGGAGTGAATCCTTCCTCGGCCAACACCTCCAGGCCGATCGTGTCGAGCTTGATATAGCTGAGTGACGTGGAATGGCCGTCGCTGCGCCGTGGATCTTGATTGACAAGTGCGACCAGTTCGGCCACGGTGTGCTCACCATCGCCGATCACATGGGCGGGATCACGAATGGCAGCCGCGATTAGCTGACCGTTGATCACCAGCAAACGATGATCGAGTCCTTCGATGAACTGCTCGACCATGATGTTGCGGCTTTCTTCACGAGCTGCCGCGTAGGCTTTCTCGACCTGCTGGCGCGTCGACAAGTTCGTGGCCACTCCGCGACCATGATTTCCATATCGTGGCTTTACGACGACCGGTAGGCCCAACTGCTGAGCCGCCAGCCAGGCGTCTTCGGCATCACTCACCGGTCGCCCTTGTGGCACAGGCACACCGACAGCTCGCAGCAGTGAACGAGTGAGTTCCTTGTCCTGGGCAACCGTTTCGGCGATCGCACTGGTCTGATCCGACTCCGCCGTGCAGATGCGACGCGCGCGAGCACCGTGGCCGAGTTGAACCAGGCTGTCGCGGTTGAGCCGTCGATGCGGAATGCCACGCGCCTTCGCCGCGTGCACGATCGCCCGCGTGCTCGGACCCAGTCGTACGTCGTAAGAAAGTTCCTTCAGGCGCGCAATCGTGGCGGCGATGTCAAAGGGCTGATCCAGAGCTGCCGCTAGGCAAAGTTCACGACCTGCTTCTAAACAAGCTCGACCTAAGTCCTCTTCTTCAAACTGGAGCGCCACATGGTAGACACCTTCCTGCTCCAGTTCCCGCGCACGCCCATAGCCACAATCGCTGCCCGCCAGAGCTTGCAACTCCAGCGCCACATGTTCCAGGATGTGCGCTAAATAGGTCCCCCGCTCCAAACGCTGAAAAAAACCGCCCCGCTCACCCACGCTGCAGCGATGCTCGATGAGCGACGGAAGCCAGGTTTTCAACCGCGAGTTGAAACCTGGTATTTCGTCCGACGAACGATCTTTCCAATCACCAAGATCGACCTCGGCTTCCAAGACCGGAAAATTGGCCCAGTAATTCGGACCTCGCAAGGTCCAGATCCGACGAAACTCCATCGTCATCCCCTGTGCGCAGCTAAATTGACCGCCTGTTGAGAAGTGGGCATTGTAGCAGAGAGCACGGGAACGGGGGATGATTGAAACACAGAGGCACAGAGGTCACAGAGAATAGAGGCTAAACGATCAGAAAATCATGGTGCCGGGGTTGGCGGGAGAGCTAACCTCTGTGCTCTCTGTGCCTTTGTGTTTCAATGCTCTCCTGGAAACACAGAGGCACAGAGGTCACAGAGAATGCAAGCTAAACGATCAGAAAATCATGGTGCCGGGGTTGGCGGGAGAGCTGATCTCTGTGCCCTCTGTGCCTCTGTGTTTTAAAACCGTCCTTCTATCGTTCCCGCCCCCACAAGTTTCCGCCGCAGCAGATGGCCAAGCCTCGGATTACACTCGGCTGCCCCGCGATGAACCGCGCATGGCGTCTTTGAGCTGAATTTCGCGAGTGGAATTCGAGGAACTCATGAGCTGCTTAACGACGTTCACCGCCTCGTCGATCGTATCGGCCTGCAGCAGCACCAGATTCCCCGGCTGGATCAATTCCAAAATCAGCTCCACTGCTTTTCCCCAGCCTTGCACCGACCGCTTATTCTGCACTCGACCGCCCTCGCGCAGGCCTTGATCGAACAGCTTCATGATCTCGCCCGGCTCGCGTCCGCGCAGATACTGATCCTCGTACAGAATCACTTCGTCAAATGCTTTGCCCAGCATCTGGCCTTGCTGGATCATATCGGCATCGCGGCGATCGCCCGCCGCCGAATAAACCGCCAGGCGCCGCGGATGAGGGAACATCGATAACGTCTGCAGCATGGCTTGCAGCGACGACGTGTTATGTCCGTAGTCCACCACTACCGTCGCGCCATTCAGTTCCAGCAGATTGAAGCGTCCGGGTGACTTGTCGACACTGGCCGCGAACGTCTCCAGCCCGTTGCGAATCACTTCCGCCGGAATGCCCAGCGCCCAGTTGGCGGCCGTGGACGCCAGAACGTTTTCCACTTGGAATAGAATGCGACCGCCGTGCGTGAGCGGGATCCGGTCCAGTGACAGGATTGGGAATTCCAATTCACCTTCCGCCAGCACGACAAAATGATCACGCACAAAAACAACTCGCTGGCCTTGCTGCCGATGCCGCACCATCACCGGATGCTCGCCGTCCAGCGCAAAGAAGACCACCGATCCACGGCAGTGAGCCGCCATGGCTTCGGTAAGTGGATCATCGGCCTTGAGGACCGCTGTGCCTTGCGGTCCCACCGCATCCACAATCGTGCGTTTCACGCGCGAGAGCTGCACTTTGTTATGGACTCCGTTGAGTCCCAGGTGATCGCCCTCACCGATATTGGTTACGACTGCCACATCGCAGCGATCAAACGCCAGCCCCTCGCGCAGAATTCCACCGCGAGCTGTTTCCAGAACGGCGGCATCGACGGAGGGATTCATGAGCACATTCCGCGCGCTGCGGGGGCCACTGCAGTCGTCGGTATCAATGCGCCGACCGGCAATGTAAATGCCATCGGTGCAGGTCATGCCCACGCGCTTACCCGTCTGCGCGACGATGTGCGCACAGAGGCGAGTCGTCGTGGTTTTGCCATTGGTGCCCGTAATCGAGATCACCGGAATTCGTCCCGATTGATGATTGGGAAATAAACCCTCCAGAATCGCCTCGCCAACTCGACGCGATAACTCGGTACTGACGCCACAGAAGGTCGCCAAATCGGGATTCGCGGAGACCGTCACAACGGCGCGCTCTTCACCATCCAGCGGAGCGGATAAATCGGGCATCTTGATGGCAAACTCGGCCAGTTCGAGTCCCAGCATCCGCGTGCCTTCGACCAGCTGAGTCACCAGATCCGCCGAAACGGCGCCGGACAGCTCTTCGTAGCGCGTCGCAGGCGAGCTAGTAGCTGTACCTGCTTCGGTAGCGGGTGGTGCGACGGTATGAATTGCGGCTACCCAGCGATGATGCAGGACGAGCACACGCACATTCGCTTCCCGAGCCTCTTCATCGGGGTCGAACATCGGCACGCCCGCCGCTTGGAGCATTTTCCAGGTGACGTTCGGGTCGTGCAGAAAGGAATCAGCGATTGTGTGACCACGCTGAGTTAGCTTGCCATGCAGGCGCTGCTGACGCACTCCCCAGCCCAACTGCCACACATCGTCGGCCGGCGTACGAAAGACGGGAACACCACGATTGGCCGCCGCTTGCAGAATCGCCGCTAAGCCCGGCACGTGCTGACGACTCGTGCAGCTCTCCCGCAGTTCGTCCAGCCGCTGCGTCAAAGAACTGGCCAGCCATTCTCCCGGCGAGTGAGCTGCCGGCGCTGCGGCGTCGGTACCCGTCGCATCAGCTATTGCGGTCGAACTCGTGGTACCTTCACCCTGAACCACCAACTGACAGAACTCCACGGCCCAATCCAAACAGGCTCGGCCAATTCGTTCGTCGTCGTACGGCATCACGAGCCGCTCGACGGATTCTTCAGCCAGCCATTGGAATTGGCATTCCACTGTGCGACCGCTGATCCAGTGCTGCAGCGTGCTTGCAACGGTCGCAATCACGCGAGCCACGTCGGCCGGTTCGCGGGGAACAGCCAAGGTGCCGAGTGCGGAGGAGACGGGCGCGGAAGTGCCGAGTGCAGCATCCAGGGCCTCCAGTGCCACGGGCCAATTGGCGGCGAGTGCCGCCGTGGCCACGCTGCGTTCCAGCCAACCTTCTAAAACCGGAGCCAAACCCCAAATGTTGGGGCCTCGAAGTGTGAGAACCTTACGCAGTTCCATATCTCGATTCTTTTCGATGACGACGTGAGAGAGGATCCAGACGCGACCAAATTAGAACTAGCTGCAATCGCTAGCGATCATCACTCTGGATACGATACTCGCTGGGGGCTAGGTGGGAATCGAGTGCGTACGTCCCTGCAGACGCACTGAGCGGTAGATTGGTAAACTCGCTGCGGCCCGCAGCATCCAAGGTGCCACGTTCCGCGGGAGGGAATAGTGTATCGTACAGCACGGGCAAGTTACCAGTTTTCTTTTGGAAGGAATTTTTTGGTCGGCAGAGAAATGTTGCAATCCGCCCATCCTGGCCGGTCCTCGATTCCGGTGACTTGACGGGTTATATCGGTCGGGCGAACCTTCCTTCGTCACCGCTACTGATTAGAATTTATTCGCTTCGTCGCCCGACGGCCCCCGCCCAGGAAGCTCGCTACCTTTACTGGCTTCACTAATTTGAAAGAATTCGCACGACTTCATGACACGATTGGTTGACCAAGCCGGGGCCGAACCACAACTCCTGCCCGGCGAATCGCAGCTAGCCACCTGGTCGACCGACCTGGATGCGAGCCTTCGTTTTGAACGTGAACGGCTCCTGATCACCAATCAACGAATTTTGACTGGGCGCGGTCAGCCGCGCGCCTGGCAAGCCTGGCCGCTCACCGCCGACATGGCCCTGACAGCCGAAGAAAACGGTGGCTTGGGTACCTTGCAACTGCGAGACCAGCACGGTCGGCTGGCGGTTTGGCGTTTTACATCCGCGGAAAGTGCTGCCGTGCAGCGACTGCTGCGACAGTTTCAGCAGGCGCTGCCGAAAACCGACGCCCACCAACCCAATCACGACCTGACCGGCGGCGTCTGTCCGCAGTGCGGTGGCCTACTGGATGCCGACGGCGAATGCCGCGCCTGTTCGCCACTCTTGCAGCCGCCTCCCTCCCAGGCCCTCTACCGACTCGGCCGCTTCGCCGCACCACGAAAACTTGGCATCGGTGGCGGCTTCTTGCTGCTGCTGGTCAGTACCGCCGTGGGACTCGTCCCCCCCTACCTCATCGGTCCCTTCTATCAGAACGTCCTCGAGCCGCTCGAAAAGAACAGTCCTGTACCGACCTCCTTGGTTGTCTGGTATCTGTCGTGGCTATTCGGCGCGGCCGTCGTCGCGTGGCTACTCGGTTGGCTTCGCAACTATGTGCTGTTCACGGTGAGTGAAGGGATCAGTGCCGATCTGCGCAACCAAACCTATGCGCATTTACAGAAACTCTCGCTGGAGTTTTTTGGGGGGCAGCGAACGGGTGATTTGATTTCACGTGTCAGCAGTGACACGGATCGCATCTGCGGATTCCTCTCCGCCGACGCGCTCGACTTCATCACCGACGCCCTGCTCATCGTCTTCACCGCTGCGATTTTGGTCTGGATTAATCCACTGCTGGCCGCTGTCACTCTAGCGCCGCTCATTCCGATCGCTTGGTGGGTGCAGCGTCTGCGCAACCGTCTGCGGCATGGGTTCGCGCGCGGCACGACCGCCTGGAGCGACATGGTGAGCGTGCTGGCAGATACGATTCCAGGTATCCGAGTGGTCAAGGCGTTCGCCCAAGAGGCACGCGAAGTCCAGCGATTTGAGCGTACCAATCAGCAAGTGCTGGAAGCCAACTACCGAGTCAATCGACTATGGGCCTTCTTCGGTCCTCTGGTCGCCTTCCTGACCGAATGCGGCGGACTCATCATCTGGGCCTGTGGAGTCTGGCTGATCACGCGTGGGGAAGTACGCGTGGATGTGCTGCTGCAATTCGTCGCCTACATCGGTCGGTTTTACACTCGTTTGGAATCGATGAGTCGGATCTTGGCATCGGTGCAGCGAGCCGGCGCCGCCGCTCATCGCATTTTTGAAATACTGGATCGAGTGCCGAGTGTGCCAGAACCGCTGGAACCGATCCAGCCGCACCGGGTGCAGGGGTCGATCGAGCTGCGCGATGTTCGTTTTAAGTACGGCAAACGTGAAGTGATTCATGGTTTGAATCTGCGCATCGAGCCGGGGGAGATGATTGGACTTGTCGGACCCAGCGGCGCCGGCAAGACCACGCTCGTGAACCTCGTCTGTCGCTTTTACGACGTGGGGGAGGGATCGATTCTGGTCGATGGCGAAGATATCCGCCGCTATCCGGTGGAAGCCTACCGGCGGAATATTGGCATCGTGCTACAAGAGCCCTTTCTCTTCTACGGCACGATTGCCGAGAACATCGCTTACGGACGCCCGCAGGCCTCGCGCGGCGACATCATCGCCGCCGCTCGAGCCGCTCACGCCCATGAGTTCATTCTGCGACTTCCGGACGGCTACGATTCGCTCGTGGGAGAACGCGGCCAAGCGCTCAGCGGTGGCGAGCGGCAACGCATCTCGATCGCCCGCGCGCTGCTGACCGATCCCCGTATCCTCATCCTCGACGAAGCCACCTCCTCGCTCGACTCCGAAACCGAACGCGAGATCCAAGGTGCTCTCGATACACTCGTGAAAGGGCGGACCACCATCGCCATCGCGCATCGGCTGAGCACGCTGCGCCGCGCCAATCGACTCGTCGTTCTCGAACGTGGTCATATCGTCGAAGTGGGTCAGCACCAGGAATTGCTGGCAGCCGGTGGCACCTACGCCCGCTTGCACTCCGCGCAGTTGCAGCTCGCCACACAAATTGG
>JBJSXJ010000175.1:0-20427 GCA_046086325.1 Planctomycetota bacterium
CGACGGACTTCTAGTCCGTCGGTGCAACATCGTCGACGGACTGGAAGTCCGTCGTACGGGGGCAGGCTAAATGGTGCGACGGACTGATCGTGCTACGGACTTCTAGTCCGTCGGTGCAGCGTCGTCGACGGACTGGAAGTCCGTCGTACGTCAAGTCCGTCGTACGTCAAGTCCGTCGTACGGGGGCGACTGATCGCTGGGGCGTTACGCGGCGAGCCGTTCGCGGAGATGGAACGTGGCGATTTCGAGTTCGAAGAGTTTTTCGACGAGTGCCGAGTCGGTGGGACGCTCATGCGGTTCCACCGCCAGCATCTGATGCAGCAGTCGTGCGAGGCTACGCGGAGCATACGGGAGCCAGTCGCGCACATCGGCTCGCGACGCCTGCTGATCCCGAGCAATGGTCGTGAACGGCTGCGGTCGCTCACCGGTGAGCAATTCAAACAGCGTGATGCCCAGGCTGTACGTATCGCTGGCGGCCTGCGGTGGCTGTTGCCAATCAAGCGCTTCGGGAGCGGCATAGGCTGGTGTGGCGGCGAGTGTGCGAGGCGGTTCGGTGCTGGCCAGCTGCTGCAGCTCGCGCGCGAATCCCAGGTCGATCAAGGTGACATGTCCTGCGGCTGAGACCAGCAAATTACTGGGCTTCACATCGCCATGCAGCCAACCATGCTCGTGCAGCGCCGTGAGTCCCTCGGCGGCCTGACGGACAAACCATAACGCAACAGGCGGCGATAACCGCTGATGGCGTCGCAGATGATCTTCGAGTGACGAGCCGACGACGAGTGGCAGCGCAAGGAAGTACGGCGGCTGTTCCACATTGGCGGACAAAATCGGAGCCACGTGCGCATGCGTGAAGGTTCGTCCTACCTGAAACTCACGCTGCAAGAGCTCCTCGACAAGCGGGTCACCACGGCGATCGGGACGCGGGATTTTCACGGCGTAGTCGGCTGGATGATCGGCTTGGCAGGTCGCAGGTCGAGCTTGATAGACTTCGGTCCAGGAGCCGCTGCCCAGTCGCCGCACCAATTTCCAAGGCCCATAGAGATCGGGAAAGGCTACGATGGTGGCGGCAGTTTCCTCGCCGTGGTGAGCGGTGGTGGGTGTTGCCGCCGCCGCTCCCGTGGTTCTCGACGTTCGTCGTTTTGCCGCCATGACTCGACCGATTCCCGTGAAATCCGTCCCTGGAGAGCTGCACCAGTGCGCACCCACACGGTTTATTTCGACCATTACAACCGGATAAGTTGAGCCTAGGGCAGCAGGATATTTCGGTCAAAATCGAGTTTTTTTCTCAAGAGTTTGCAATGCTCTGATGTTCGCGGGACAAATATGCGCCTTGAAGTCCCCCGGGGCGACGGAATAATAGCGACTGTCATCGGCTCGTCATTCACAAGGATTCAGGCGTGGAAATTGTTTGTCGCTGCTCATCTTGCGGCGCTCGGTTTAAAGTCGACGCGAAAGCGGCGGGACGGAAAGCTCGTTGTCCGACCTGCGCCACGGTCGTGATCGTCCCTCTGCAGACGCCACCCGGCGCCACTAGCCCCGGCGCGACCAGTGCCGGCGCGACCAGTGCCGGCGATGGAAATGCCAGTCGCTTTCTGGACAGTGCACCCTCGGCAGAAGGCGCCACGTCACTCGACTACACCGAATTAGCCGGCATGAAGTTCGGTTCGGCCGACGCTCCTCCAGCTCCCTCCCAAGTTGGTCAATCGCCCAGTGTGGTGATCAATCGACATGCCGACGACACCGCCGCGCCGCCCGTACCCGAAGTTCGTACACCGGAGCCAGCGAGCGCGGGAGTGGCGATTGTCACCAAACGTGGTCGAGCGACGGAGCGTTTGGGCTCCGAGCGTGTGGGGACTGACCGCACAAGCTCTGGGGGAACTGGCCGGCCGCGGTCGAGTTCCCGATTGCTGTTGTGGGTATTGGGTGGCGGCGCGCTGGCACTCTCCATCACCGTCGGACTCATCGTCTGGTTAGCCTCCCAACTCGATCAAGGCAACTCGCCGGTAGGTGTGGTCAGTGGCAAGACATCGCTACTGATCAACTGGCCAGAAGGCGATCGCAAGGGAGCACTTCTAAAAATCAACGGGCAGGATCAAGCACTCGCCGCTGCCGGTCCGCTCACCTTCCCACTCACCGAAGGCTCGCACCGACTCACCATCCTGCGTCGTGGCTTCGAACAGATCGATTATGGCTTCACGCTGCGTAAGGGCGAGCAGCATACGTTTCAGCCTGATTGGAAGGAATCATCGTTTGCGCAATTGACTAAGCCAGGAATCGACAAAAATTCCACTAAACCTGCCGCTGGTACGGGCAAGAGCCCAGCGAATTCCTATGCTAGTGGTGCCGCAGAAACCTATGCCGGGCCACTCAACTTTGCCGGCTTCGGCCAGTCCCTCGATGTCGCGGTGCGTAAAGCGACTGAGCGCAAGAAGGATATCTTCCTGGTATTCGCGGGCTCGGATTGGAACACCGATTCCATCCGCATGGCGACGGAGTTATTTTCCAACGCCAGATTTCAGCAATTTCTTCAGCCCAGGTTCGAGGCGGTGGTGATTGACATGCCACGCACGGAGGCCGGTTTGAATTTACTGGGTGACATCGCACAGAACCGGCAATTAATCCGCCGCTTCGGCATTCGCTCCGTTCCCACCATCGTGCTGCTGGATGCCGGCGGTACGCCTTACATCATCGACGGTATCTTTGAAGAGGGGGTGGATAAATACATTCAGCATCTGACGCTTTTGCAAGCCAAACACAATACGCGTGATGCTCGGCTGGCCGCCGTCGATGCCGCGCGCGGAAAGCCGGCTGAAGAGCAACTGCAGGCGTATCGCGAAGCACTCACTTGGTTCGCCGAAGGCAAGCTGACATTCTTCTATCCCAAGCTCATCAGCCAAGGGCTCACACTCGCTCGACGAGTGGATGATACGAACAGCCAAGGACTTCAGGAGCTCTTTTTTGAAGTGGATTGGGAGAACCGTCTACGACAAGCAGCGATTGATAACGAGGCACCCAAGATTCAGTCGGTGTTAGAAGAACTACGACAGTGGAGTGACACGCATACGTTTCAAGATCCCAATCGAGCCGTGCGATTACATCTCTCGGCGGTCGCTGTCCTGCTGCGCATCCCCGATGCACTCGCTGCCGCTCGACCTCACCTTGATGCAGCCAAGCGCTACACTCCAACTGATGTCGAACTGCAAAAGGCACTGCAAAACGCCGCGAAGGCCCTCCAGTCCAGCGATCAATTGTCGTCCGGTACAGGATTCATAGTCGATCGACGCGGTTACATTCTGACCAATCATCATGTTATTCGGGGACCTGGTAACATCGTGATCCGATTGCCGGGTGCCGAACAGAAGCGAGTGCCGGCCCAGGTGGTGGCTCAAGATCCACGACGCGACATCGCGTTGTTACGAGTGGACCCAAGTCAGTTTGAGCAATTCGACGCGCTGCGTTTTTCGTCGCAGGAAGCAGCTCGAGCGACCAGTGTCGCCGTGTTTGGTTTTCCTTTAGGTGATGACATTGGCACCGATGTACGAATCACGACCGGCGTGGTGAGTGCTTTACCGGAACAGTCAGAAGAGGGCATGCTACTGCTCGATTGCCGCATCAATCCCGGCAACAGCGGCGGGCCCGTCGTGAGTCGCTCCGGACAAGTGCTCGGCATGGTCACCGCCAAAACCGATGTGCGGTTGGGCCTGGACAGTTATGGGATGGCGTTGCCTGTCCGTGAACTCGTGACATTCTTGAAGCAAGCCTTGCCCGATTGGGCCGGCGTTGACGACGCCACAGCTACTCCGACCGAACGTGAATGGAAAGAGATCGACAGCGCCGTCAACTCCGCTGTCCTCATGATCCTGAAAGTAAAAACCTAACTCCGCCTTCTCTCAATCTCCCGAGTCTCCGAGTCTTCGGGCGCAACGATCCCGTGCCTTTCGTCGCCTGACGAGGTGTCGCCCGACTTTCCAAGTCGGTCAGCGTCCTTCTTAGAAGCAAGCGGCCACTCACGCGCTATCCAAGAATACTATGAGTCGCGTTGGACGGGTTACCGTAGCGATTTGATGGAAGCTATCAGACCGTCCCCTCTCCCCGGCCGGTGAGAAGCGCATGAAGTACCCTCAACACAGCCGCTGGAGAGAAGCGTTTCACTCTTTCGCTAAATGGATAGCGACGATTTCTTTATCGTTTCGCATGAACATGGTTTTATTGGCGAACGCAGGGTGACTCCAGACCACTGCCCGTCCAAAAGCCTCATTCGTGGCGTCAATCACATGGGCTCGGCTTAATTCCTCATAGCCCTCGCCGCTTAGTCGAGCGATGATGAGATCACCCGTTTCACTCATCAAAAAATATCGCTCGCCATTTTTTACCACGAAGCAAGTTCCGGAACTGGCGAAACGAGTTCCGTTCATGGTGGGTTTGAAAGATTCCCAGAGACGCTTGCCTGTTTTGATGTCGACCGCTCGGAAATGCCCTTGCTGGCAAGGACCATAGAGGATTCCTTGGTCATCGCAAAAGAGAGTGCCGCAAGTAGGAAACAAGCCCGTAGTCTTTGTTCCGCGCCACACCTCTTCGGCCGCGGGGCGATCCGAGGCGAGCTTCAAGCAGACGCCTCGATCGCCAATTCCACCTGCATATAAAAAATCTCCATGTTGGATCGGCATCTGGATCGACATGCCGTAGAGCGGCTCTAGAGGTACCGACCAGTAGGATTTCCCGGTCTCAGGATTCAAACTGTTGACCGCTTGGGGATGCCAAATAAGTAGTTGTCGTTGACCACCGGCTTGGATGATCGCAGGCGCACAGTAGCCAGGCTCCTTACTCGTCAAAGCGCGCCACAGCTCTTTGCCATTATCCTTATCGAAAGCGACGGCGACGGAGCCGCTGCCACCGACCACGCAAATCAGTTTTTGGCCGTCGATGAGCGGATGAGCGGAGTGGCCCCAAATCGGAGTCTCAACGGAATAATCTTTGGGGAAATCATGTGCCCAGAGCAGCTTGCCAGTTTGGGCATCGAGGCAGATTAAGCGCCCTTCGGATCCAATCGAATAAACCTTACCGCCGCTCACCGTCGGTGTCACGCGCGGACCGGCCGGATAGGAAATGCGATACGTGCAGTCTTCCGCATGAGTCCAAAGGAGCTTGCCAGAGGTGGCATCGAATGCCAGCAGTCGCTCCTGGCCCACCAACTCCACGCGCTTGCCAGGATCGTTCGGTTTGTCTCCGCTCGCCACAAAATCGGTAACGAATACACGTCCGTCGGCGACGGCGGGTCCGGAATAGCCACCGGAAATTGGCGCTCGCCACAGCACCTTGGGTCCACCCTCGGGAAACTTATCGATGATCCCAGTTTCGGTCCAGCGTCCATCGCGATTGGGCCCGCGCCACTGTGGCCAGTCTTCGCCCACCGCACTCGCCGTCACGCCCAGCAACGCGATGGCTGCCAGACAGAGCGATACCATTTGGGAGCTGCTGGTGTCGCGCGGTCCCGCAGGGAAGCGTGAGTCACCATGGTGTGTGGCACGAAGAGTCGACGATGAAGGGTAGGTCAGCATGTTTGTTGATGATGGTTGAAGGAGAGAGCGAGCGGGCTGATCCGGGTCGCAGGTTATTTTGCTTCGCCAATACAGTACAGCACTTCCTGTCTTTGATCGCCCTTGATTTCGGCTACACGATGATAAATCCGGCCACCACAAATCGATGGTGTCGCATAGACCTCATCACCTAATTGGTTTTGTCCAACGAGCTGAAACTCTTGTGGATTCGCTTTGAATAAAAAGATCGTGCCGGATTCGTTGGTGGCGTAGAGGAGGTCACCAACTTGGACCAGCGATGCGCTGAACGTACCGCCGAGTCGTGATTTCCACATCTCTTCGCCCGTCGAACTTTTCCAGCACATCGCCACGCCCGCATCGAGTGATGCATAGAGAAAGCCTTTACTGACGAGCATCGAGGGAACATAGACGCGAGTTCCATTTTCCCAAACCGTTTTGCCGCTGCCGTCGGCTTTGACTGCTTGAGTGTGATTGCGAGGATAGCCACCACTGACAAAGATCAGCTCGCCGTCCGTCACGACCGATGTAACGCATTCGGTCGTTGAGCCCTCGATTTCCCAGAACTTGTTGCCGGTGAGCGGATCGTAGCTCGTCACTAAATCGCAGCCTTGAATGATCGCTTGCTGCTTGCCCGCGACATTGAGTACCGAGACCGAAGCATAGCTGGGCTTGTCGGGTCGACTTTGGCTCCAAGCGATCTTACCGGTAGCTCGGTCAAGCGCCGCCACCACTCCACTCGCACGACTGTCGGTGGCGATATAGGCATAGGGACCAAACAGAGTAGGCGAAGAGCCAAAGCCTTGATGGGTGGCGAAATCAGACACTCTTGTCTGCCAGATTTGTTTCCCGGCGGGATCGAGTGCCGTGGTGTAAATGGCACCTTGATTGAGAAAATTGACGATGATGCGACTGCCATCGAACGCGGCACTGCCGGACGCTTGAGATGTTTTCTTGTTTCCTTTTTTATCGAAGCCACCACGGTGGACGTCGGTGCGCCAGCGCTGCTTGCCGGTGGCGCGATCGTAGCTAATCACCGCCTGGATTTCTTTGTCCTCTTCTGCCGTCGTCACAATCACCTGATCACCCATGACGGTTGGTGAGGAGTGGCCGCGACCGGGTACGTTCGCTTTCCAGACAATATTCTTCGTCGAGCTCCAAGTAGTCGGTGCTTGTTGGTCGCTGGCGGCAACGCCATTCCCATGCGGACCGCGCCACCAAGGCCAATCCGTCGGAGCAACTCGAATCGGCTCGGGTTCCGCCGCACAGACCAGTCTGCCGCTCCAGCCAGGCAGATACTGAGCGAGCCAGCACCAGCCGAAGAGGAGCACGAGGGTAATGGAGACAATTCGTGCGACAGGTGCGAAGGAAAAAGACCGGCGGTTGTTCGATCGTGAGAGCGGTGACTGCAGCGAGCTGGTGGTTAAGCAAGAGGGAGACGAATCGTTCACCGGTTTGATTCTCATGTCAATAATCCGAGGGAAGACTATGAGGAGGATGAAAAAGGGAAACGCTCATCGACGGGCGATGCCGACAATTCCACGAGAAACGTTCCCAGTCGCTCGACGAGTAGTTCCATGAGTCGGAGTGCCTTGTCGGCGCTGGCGGCGTGTGGATAACCGGAGCCACTATTGGTGGTCAGCAGATGCCAGGGGCGCGTGAGTCCCACCCAGCCGCGATTCATCGCCTCGAAGCGAGTCTTCGCGGTGCGGCCGTCGTCAGCGTTCAAGCTGCCATCGGGATGGCGTGCGACAAGGTGCGGATAGTAAGCCAGAATGAACGACGTTTCCATCTCGCCCGCATGGTCGTCGCGATGTTCAAAGATTTGGTCGTACTGATCCGCGCAAACTTGAAACCAATTACAGAGGAAAACATGAGCGCTTGTTTTCCCGTAGAGTTCGCGTAGGAGAGGCTTCATATCGTTGCCGCCGTGGCTGTTGAGCAACAAGACTTTCTTGATGCCGCTGGCCGCGAGCGACTGCACGATGTCGGTAATGAAGCTGAAGAGCGTGGTGGGATTGACGTTCATGGCGAGCGGGAAGCGCGCCAAATTGGTTTCGGTTCCATAAGGAATGGTGGGGAGTAAGACTACCTTCGCGCCGCGCTGATGAGCGGCTTCACAGATCTTCTCGCCCACCGTCGTACCTTCATACACATCGGTGCCATAAGGCAGGTGGAGGTTATGAGGTTCTGTGGCACCCAGCGGTAACACAGCAACCTCATACGGATGGTCGCGTAAGTGGCCGTAATTTACTTCCGATAAAATCCAGGGACGCATCCGTTCATTTCCTCTCACGATCGATGATGACGACCACTCGACGAGCAACTCGGCCAAAGCGTTTGGCGCGAGTTTACCGTCCTCTGCCGAAAGAGTTACTTCAGCCAATCGGCTGGCTTCCGACCCTTCTCGAAGCCGCCAAACGAAAATGGGCGAGGCTTGAATTCACCGACCATTTCCACGTTGGACTTATCGCCGATCTTGTCTTCCAGCCCAGCGGCCCAGTAGCAGGCATTCACGAGCAGCCGACGAGTGCCTTCGGTGACGAAATCCGTGGAAGCACCCATGGTCGTCGTGAACACTCGGCCTTTTTTCCCGTTCGCGCCGTCGTAAGACTTCGTCCAGGCGACAGGCATCATCGGATTGTTCTTGTTGCCTTCGACCGGTGGATCGTCGAATTTCATGCCGGTGAGGACGGCACCGAGCAGCAGCGGCTGGCAATCAGCGGCCAGTGGCAAGCGAACGGTGTAGACGTCGGTCGGTCCCCACACATCGCCATCCTTGATTCCTTTCAGAATCGGATTTTTTTCCTGACCTTTCACGATCAAGCCACGAGTGCTTTCTTTGCCGTGTCCACCATGGTGAGCAACCCAGGTTTCTCCCAGGATTTGCTTGCCGAAGCCGCCGTCCCAACCGGTTTCCTTGCTCGTCCAAGTGAAGCGAGCATAGGTCTTGCCGCTGAGATTGAAGGCGTGAGTGGCAGTGCGTAGTCCCACGATTGGTTTGCCAGCCTCCAGATAGTCAGCAATGTGCTTCATCTGATCATCAGGTAGGTTGCGGAAGCGCGTGAAGATGACCATGAGGTCCGCGGTCTTGAGCGCTTCCAATCCGGGAATGTTGTTGTTGCGATTGGGATCGATTTCGCCGTTATCAGGATTGATGGCGAATAGAACGGTGCATTTGAAGCCGTGATGCTTAGAGAGAATTTTCGCCAGCGCCGGCAGAGTTTCCTCGGAGCGGTATTCTTCATCGCCGCTGACGAGCACCACATGTTTACCTTTGCCTGGACCTTCACCGCCTTCGAGGACGATCCAGGGATTGTCTGCCGCATTCGCTGCCGTAGGTTGGGCAATGAATCCCAGTGCGCCGACGGCCAGCGCTCCGAACATCAGGGTTCCCAGACCCAGGACATGGTTCCACAGTCGTCGTCGTAACATCGTCTTCACAGCACAACCTCGCTCGGGGAAAATATCGGGGAAAATAATGGAACAACCGTTTCCGGAAATTTGGGTCGGTAGCATACCATGACGCGACCCGCTCCTGCCACTTCTATCCTGTGCGGAATTCAACTATGTCGCTGCTCGCCTTGGACATCGGCTCGTCATCGATTAAAGCAGCGCTGCTGGAGCTGGATGAGGCGGCGGCTCAGGATGCTTCCGGTGTCGTGGTGGGACCGACCAGTGCGGAGCCCTTCCCTGGTCCCGTGACAGGATTGCCACCCGGATATTTCGAAGTAGCACCGCAGCCGATTGTCGCGGCTTGTCGACGTGTCATGGAACGAGTGCTCGCCGAGTCGCCGGCTGGTTTCTCGCCCGTGACGGCGGTCGTCTCTTGCGGTCAGATGGGCGGCGTCATCTTGGTCGATCGACAAGGTGTGGCTCGTTCGAATTACTTGTCGTGGCGCGATCAGCGTGCGGTGCAGACGGTCGGCAGGACGGGACGAGCGGCAGGTTCGCCGAGCTTCTTCGATCAGTTGCGACAACGCTTGACGGCCGATGACTGGCTGAACTTGGGGCGTGAACTACAACCAGGTTCCGCCTTAACCATGTTGTCTTGGCTCGCCAGTCACCAGCAGCTTGATCGCTCCGGAGAGGTAGGTCCGCTGTCGCTGGGTGATTATGTTTGGCGACAGTTGGCGGGCGGCCGGCATGGAATCGCACGGACCCAGGCCAACGGTTGGCTCAATTTGAGTACCGGGCAGTTGCACAGGGATTTGTTTGAGCGACTGGAAATCGCAGCTCTCAATTGGCCGCTGGTGATCGATGAACATCAAGCGACGGGCACCTGGAGTGAAGCGAGCCAGCACGTGCGTCGGGAGATACCGGTTTATTCTTGTGTCGGTGATCATCCCTGCGCACTTATGGGAACTCGGTTAGAACCAGGCGAGCTTTCGATTAATGTTTCGACGGGATCACAAGTGAGTCGATTAAGTGACCTGTTTCAACCGGGTCCCTATCAGACTCGCCCCTATTTCGCCGGTCAGTTGCTCAATACGATCACCCATTTACCCGCCGGTCGCTCGCTTAACGTGCTGATCGATTTCATGACGGAGTGGCAACGAGCGTCGGGCGGTCCGCCAGCCGATCCGTGGGATTATGTGATCGACCAGGCGCAGCGCGCCAGTGAGCGCGAGGCTAGTGAGCGGGCAGCTGGTGAGCGCGATGCCAGTGAGCGCGATTCTAGTGAGTGGGCAGCTGGTGAGCGCGATGTGTCCGAAGGATTGGGCGTGGATTTGGCGTTCTTCGCCGGGCCGTTAGGTGAATGCGGTTCCATTACTGGGATTACCACCGAGAACTTCCACGTCGGAGATCTATTTGCGGCTGCCTTTGAATCGATGGCGAAAAACTACGACCAGATGGCGGCTCGGCTGTGTCCGCAGCGCGACTGGTCGCGATTCGTGTTATCAGGCGGCTTAATTCAGCGAGTTCCACTGCTGCGGCATCAGATCATCCAGCGACTCAGTAAACAGCCCGGTACAAGTGCGGCGCTGGATGCGGGAACGTTGGATTGCGAGTATCGTCTAGCGTTGTCAACCGAGGAAACGCTGACAGGACTGGGGCAGCTATATCGAAAAATTGCCGGGTAGCGCGGCGAGAGTTCATGAGGGGCGAGTTACGTTCGAGTGAGATGGGAAAGGATTTGAGCAATGGCAGACTTAGCGATGTTTGATTTAACGGGCCGAGTGGCATTGGTGACGGGAGCGGCGCAGGGATTAGGAAGAGCGATGGCGCTCGCACTGGCGGAAGCGGGTGCCGATTTGTTGGTTGTGGATCGCAACGTTGCGGGAGCACAAGCCACGGCGGATTCGATCGAGCGGTTAGGTCGGCAAGCCAGTGTGTTTGGCTGTGATGTTTCGGACGTACAGCAAGTGCGCGCGATGTTCGAAGAGCTTGATCGTCGGTTCGGACGGATCGACGTCTTGGGAAATGTTGCCGGGGATGGATTGCTAGCAGCGCCGGAAGAGATTTCGATCGAGCAAGTGGAACAGGTGCTGCGCAATTTGGTGATCGGCCGGTTTGTGAGTTGTCAGGAAGCGGGACGGCGCATGTT
Source organism: Planctomycetota bacterium (assembly GCA_046086325.1). Taxonomy (GTDB): domain Bacteria; phylum Planctomycetota; class Planctomycetia; order Pirellulales; family Pirellulaceae; genus JBJSXJ01. The sequence goes on from JBJSXJ010000175.1 coordinate 11,104, forward strand.
AAAAGCTGGTCGCGGCAGCATCATCAACATTGGCTCACTTGCCAGTATCACCTCGCTAGGTCGAGGTCACATCGCGTATAGCATGGCGATGGGCGCGGTGGCTCAAATGACGCGCGAACTTAGCACCGAATGGGCCGGGCAGGGTGTCCGGGTAAACGCCATTTTACCGGCGCAGGTGGTGAACCCGGGATTAGAAGCGCGCATGGCGGCTGATCCCAATTTGCAGCTTACCTATCTGCGAGGCATCCCGGCTGGCAGGTTGGGTCAACCCGATGACATTCGCGGCTTGTCGGTGTTCTTGGCATCGGATGCTTCGAGCTGGGTCACGGGGACCTTGATTCCGATGGACGGTGGCAACCTCGCACTCAACGGCGGCGGCAGCGTTCGTCCCCCGCGTCGGTAAAAGTCCCCCACCCCGACTTACAGAATCGCAGATCCCGCCCTCTCCTGTTTGGAGTCAGATAAGTCCTGACTGAAGAGTGCATTCGGTTGGTTTTTCACTCGGTTTCTTTTTGAACCGTAACTCGATCTTGTCGATCGACTCGCGATAGACCTCGCGGCGGCGGGCCGGCTCGCCGTTCATGCAAAAAATGGAAGCGACTAGCTTCCTACGCAGATTGCAACAGCAGCGGCTATGTCGTCAAGCTGTGAATCAAGGAGAACACCTCGTCGCGATTTGAAGCGATTCAGTGACACCGACTTGATCTGAAAGGCGTCTGCGCCGGATTCTTTATCCAGGCCATTGGCGACAGTAACCGGGATCTGCACGAACCATGGGTAATGCGCATACCGAACATCCCAGTCCGTTATTGGGACTACCAAACGCAATGGCAATTTCCCAATCGAAGGGGAGCTAATCACGACGGCTGGACGCGTTTTCTTCATCTCCGCGCCAATGCTGGGGTTGAAGCCAACATTCCAGACTTCACCTCTGGTAGGTTGGCCCGTAATCGTCATGGAAGTCGTCCTCTCCGAATGCCTCAAAATCGGTAAGTGCTCGATTCGCGACGTAATGTTCGGCAGCCATCGACGCAGCTGCAGTCAGAAGAGCGTCTCGTTGTTCCTTAGGCATGCGACGAAGATCCTGCGCCGAGAGCTTTCGGGCGGGATCTACGGCTTCCAGTTCGCGAGTGCAGCCCTGGCGGATTTGCTCCGCTCGATCTCTCGTGATCAAACCTTCCGCTAGTGCCCGCAAGGTCATCAATCTAAGCCGTGATGGATCTTCCTTGCCATGAAACGGCACAGGCTCCATCTTCTTCCAATGCTTCTTGCTGAAAATGATGCAGATCGACCGGTAATGAGCGTCGTCGATGATTTCCAGATCCCGCGCGCGACGCACCCAGCCCTGCATACTAAAGCCATACTTACGCTTGAGAATTCCGAGTTCGTTTAAGTCCAATTGCCTTCGCTTGGAGCCGAGTTCCTGGAGAGCTGCGCGAGCGGGAACAAGCAACGCCGACGCAAACCGATTGGCAAGCTGTTCCTCTTCCCGTGGCGAAAGCCCTTCACACTTCATGAGCAAATGGCCAAGCTCGTGAGCTAGGTTGTACCGACGGCGATCATCTGAAACCTGCATGCTCACAACGGCAACTGGGAAACCTCGATTTGATCGCCCTGCAAGCCCATCGAAATCACGGCTGATTTCACTACAAGGAATAACGACGCCTCCATTGTCTTCCACGAGCGACGTGAGGCTGTCGATGGGTGCGTAACCGAGATTCCAGGCGGAACGAAGTTCACCCGCAATCCTCTCCGCGTCCTCCAGCGCTAGGGCGTTTTGTGGCTCAGGTAAATTGGTTCGTTGCTCTGGAAACAATATCTCCTGCAACCTGAGTTGATTCTCGACGACATGCGACGCGAAGGCCTTTACTTGTTCCTGTTTCTTTTGCGGCATCTTCGAGAGCTTTCGAAAGGCAATCCAATTCACGGTTGCCTTTTCCCCTTCCACGAAATACGACGTACGAACTCCCAGTAATTCAGCGAGTGCGACAAGAAACGTAGCCCGAGGAACGCTCTTTGAGAGTTCGTACTTGGAGAGCGCGGCCTTGGTGATCGGATGGCCCGCTGTCGACATTCGCTCAGCCAACGTGTCGAGAGTGAGGCCGTTCGCCAATCTCGCTTGCTTGATTCGTAGTCCAATCATGTTCGTCCCCATTGACAAGACAGCGAATTCTACGTCGGCTTGTCAACGTTGACAAGACTGCAGAACATCGACATTTTCGTCAACAGCCACAACGCACGACGAGCGGCGGAAGTGTGTTCGCAAGTCCTTTCCAGGAAGGGCGATAGAAAATTCCTGAACGGCGAATGGTGCCTCCAGATGTAGTCGTGAGATCGACCGCATGTCCTGAAACTGGCGGGCAGAGGCTACGTCCGATCCAATGCGGGAAGTGAAATCACCGGTTCTGTAAAACCCGAACCGGCGATTCTTGGGTCCTTACGGGGATCGTGGGCTGCCCGACGTCGACCCACGAGAAAACCGGCTGGACCTTACTTTTCTTCTCGCGAATTTACCGCCGGTAGCGCCCTTGATACTCCACTGCCGGATACTTGGCGACGTTGAGCATCATCTTGTCGTGCAGGGCAGCGGTGAGGTCGATATCGAGTTCATTGGCGAGACAGAGAGCGTAACAAAGGACATCGGCCAGCTCTTCACGAATGCCGCGCCACGTATCGGTGCCGGTGACGATCGCGCGCGACTCTTCGGTCGTGATCCACTGAAAATGCTCCATCAATTCGGCGGTCTCCACGGCGAGTCCCATGGAGAGATTCTTGGGGGAATGAAACTGCTTCCACTGTCGTTCGTCGACAAATGTCCGCACTAGCTCCCTCAGGTCAGCCAGTGGGATGTGCGCATCAGCTCTGGCGAATTCGGCCAAGCGAGCGTGAAAGGGGCCGTCGGCTAACAAGTCGAGGCTCCGGGCCAGCCGAAAGCGATCACTGAAACGTGGCAAGGTTGCCAGCGCATGTAATACCCGCTCCACCTGCTCGACACTCACCGCTCCCGCCACGGGCTGACCAAGTCCCATGATGTATTTCGCTCGATGTAAATCCGCAAACTTTCGAGGGTCATCCTGCATCGATGCAAACAGCGCCGTCACAGCGGCCTGTGCGTTTGCGACTTCGTTCCAATCCCCCTGCTCTGCCGCGCGCAGCAAATGCAGGTATTGGTAAATTGCCAGCGACATGGGGCCCGAGGTGATGCCGCAGCGCTGTCGGCCTTGATCGTCGTAGTTGGGTCCATCTTGTAGCGCTCGGGCTAAATGCGGATCCCATCCCTGCACGATTTTCAGATGACGTAAGGCGGGATGCTCGAGAAACGTAAGCGTGCTTAAGTCGTAATCGGCCTCCGTTATTTTCGCCGCGACGATTCGATCGCCACCCGCTCCTTGTACCAAGTTGGCTGCAGCTTCCGCTGTCAGCCGCACTCCACTCACGTCTGGAATGGAGTAAACACCCACGGCCAGTCCGGCCTGCGCGGCGGCGATGACTACCGGTCGCATGTTGTCTGCCACGGCCGTTGCCGTCGCATCCGCCGGTAAATTATTTCCGGGTCTGACGAAAATCACGGGATAATTCAGGTCGCGCAGTTCAGCGACGAGCGACCGATTGGTGTCATCGCCATCCTCAGGTCGCAGCAAAGCCATTCGCACCGTGCGTCGTAAGTTGGCGGTCGCCGCGCAGCGAAACCATTGTCGCAGTTCGTCGACCGTGCGCAGGTGCCCATGGCCCGTTGAAGCGGCAATCAATACCGCGGGTGCTCCCAGTCGTCCCAGCATTTCCAGGAAACGACGATGGCGCACCTGATCGAGTTGCCGTCGGGGCAACTCGCCCATCGTGGCGTCAAAACAAGCCACGGTGGCACTGGGATAACGGCCGATGGGATCCTGAACAAGCTGCTCGCTGGTGATTTCCGAGGAGCTGGCAGCCGAGTTGGAATGAGAGTCGTTCGTCATAAATCCTGCGTAGTGCGGGCGAAGGCCTGGAGGAGGTGAATGCCGGGAGCTGATCGCTTGGTGATACCAATCAAGCGAAAAAGATATTGTCGAAAGTTGGGTTCTGGAAAAAGTGAAAAAGGTAACGCAGCCTGCTGAAACTTCAAACCTTCAGCCGCTCGAAATGTGCACTAAAATGCGCTGGGAAGCAGATTAAAATAGACCGACCGGTTTTGCCAGTGGACCAGCAGCTCACGGACCAGCCAGCAGATTGGGGTGATTGATCTCTCGCGAGCACAATTCTTCCTGTCTGCCGCAAAATCTCGAATGAGACTAGTTGTTGGTTCATCCTACTCAGTGTGGCTGTCGACACAGGAAGCCCCGATTGGACTCAAACCCTTAACTTCGAACAAAACGCGACCAGTGATGTGAACCCGCAAGGGGTGTTTGCGTATAAGTGGTTATGTACCCGACGTTTTCTAAACTCATTTCCGCGATCGTCGTCATCCTGATGGGGTTTCCCAGCGGGGTTTGCTGCGGGATGCCGCTGTCGACTCAGCGATTCGGGGAGCCGGAGCAGATCGTTTGGAGTTCCTTCCCTGGTTTGGAGGCGAGGACGACGAGCGGTTCGGGGAAACGCTGCTGCCATCCAAAGCTGACCGGCGATAAGGCCCAGCGGAACGAAAAACTTGCAACCCCTGTTTCAGCTGCTTTTGCGTGCCACTCGTCGTCGGGCGAATCGCAAAACGAGATCGAATGCTGCTGCGGGGCGCGCATCGCCGAAGCACCTCCAATTCGGCCGGTGGCCTCCGCGAATCCCATCCGCTTTCTCGGATTCATGCCGCTAGCGAGCGTCGATTCGGCGATTCGGCAAGCGATCGCGGTCAGCCGATTTCTTCCTTTGCCTGCTGTGCCACTCACAGGCACCGCGCGGCAGGCTCTCTTGAATGTCTGGCGGAATTAACTGGCACGCGAATGGACGTGCTCGGTTTTAATTCAGCGATTGTTTAAGACATTGAAATGGAAGGAAAGAACCATGTTTACCAAACTAGTTCGAAAATACGCGCTCGTGACGTTCGTTCTATTGGGAGTTGCGGCTGGTACCGTTTGGGCTGCTACTCACCAAGTGAAATCCTGCTGCCCAAGTCCCATCGCCTGCTGTGCCTCTCCTGCGGTTTGCTGTACCGAATCTTCCGCTACGAGTGAAGATTGCTCAGCCTGCTGCGTGGATTGTGCAGCCTGCTGCGTGGATTGCTCAGCTTGCTGCGAAGATTGCTCAGCTTGCTGCGAAGATTGCTCAGCCTGCTGCGTGGAAACTGCCGCCTGCTGTGAAGACTCTGCAGTGTGCTGCGTGAGGTACTGTGCAGCGGAGTAATTCGCGTGCAGAAAACAGCTGAGGTGCAACGAGCATCACGCTCGTTGCACCCATGCTGTTTGTTTATTCAGAGATCGCACTTGTCTCGCACAAAAATCGCCCCCGGCTTTTTCTTTGTCTCTCTCCGCGACTCCGCGATCTCCGTGCGAAACAATCCGATAGTCTCCGTGCGAAACACTTCCCGAGTTCTCCGTGCGAAACAGCACCCACGAACGATCAGGCTTGGTGCCAACCGTGAGCGTCGCGTACGGCCACCATTGCGCGCAAAATATCGTTCCAAGTCTGCTGATTCTTCATCACATCGTTGGGGAACATGCAGCCGTCCCAGCAGATGTGCTGAATTTTGCGAGTGACATTTCCATAGGTATCACGTAGCCAGAAGCCGGCGTGATGCGCGATATCGAGCTTGCCGTTGGGATCGGTCGCCAGACAGTGGCGACCGGTCTTGTCGTGCGATCCGGAGCCTTTCACGGTGGCATCGTTTTGCGCCACGTGGAAATCAATCGTCCAGGGGCGCAGCGCTGCCGTGAGTGTCTGCAGCGCTTCATCCAGCACCGCTCGACTGTTCCACGCAAACTCGCTCGGCAAAATCCGATCCTCGGGTGCGTTATATCCCAAGGTGTACAGCAGCGTGTGAGCCATATCCGCTTGGAACCCGAGCACTCCGGGGCGGTCGGTGAGTTCCAGTAGCTGGACCATGCGCCGCCAACTGTGCATCCCGCCCCAGCAGATCTCGCCTTCCGCCGCGAGTCGTTCGCCAGCCGCTTGTGCGACGTCGCAAGCCTCGCGGAACGTATGAGCGATCTTAAGCTGATTCGCTTCGGGATCAGCGGTCCAGTCACCCGGACCACAAGCGGAGTCGATGCGGACAACTCCATGCGGACGAGCTCCCAATTCGCGCAGCCGCCGCGCAATGCGACAAGCCTTACGAACTTGCTCGACAAATTGTCGTCGCTCGCCCTCGCTGCCCATCGCCGAGCCGCCGCCGGTGGGTGGCCAAACGGGCGCCACGACCGAGCCAATCACCAGCCCGCGACTCGTCACCCGCTCCACCAACCGCTTCAAATCGTCATCGGTCGAATCAATGCTCACGTGCGGATCGAACAAAAACAGATCCACGCCGTCAAACTTCACGCCGTCCACTTCCGCCTTGGCGGTGAGGTCGAGCATGGTGTCGAGGTCAATAAAGGGCTCCGCATCGGGTGAACCTTTACCAACCACGCCAGGCCAAGCGGCGTTATGAAGCTTGGGGAAGTTATTCTTTGTTGGGGTGCTCATGGAGGTGTTCCTTTCTCGCAGTTACTGCTTCATGTGGTCGCCGACCATCGGGACCTTCTTGTGGACGTCGGGACCAAAGTAGCGGAGGCCGACGAGCGGTTCGCTGCCCGTGTTCTCCACTACCACGCCCTCATTGGCGGCAATGTGAGAAATGAACACTTCATCCTCGGTCTCTTCCCCAAACCGAATCATGGCGGGGGTCTGCAAAGGTAACTTGCCCATGCGCCCCTTGCCCTGCACCGTGATCCAGCCGCTGGCACTAGGATCCTTCAGCACACACTTCGCCCCCGGCTGAACCGTGAGCTCCTTGGCGCTGAAGAGCTGCTCGCCATCCACATGGCCATAGACGATCCACTTGTCCTCATACCCATCGCCGCTCGCCTTCTTATCAACAATCGGTTCGATGTAGTTGCTTTGCTTGAAATGCGTATCGACGTTCTTTTCCCAATCGAGCTGACTGATGATGAAGTCGAGGTCCTGATGCTTTTCGGCGGGCATGTCCTTCACGAGCAGTTCCCAGCCGACATAACGACCTTCCACAATCGACTGGAACATGCCGAACACGTCGCTGCCCCATTGCGGCTCGTACGTGCAAAGGGAACCGGGAGCGTGCAGCACGCCGGGCGGAATGAGCCAGCCGGTGCCGCGCTTCAGGCGATAGGCACGGGACAAATCGAGAATGCCGTTGTCACCTTTGTTCCAGTTCTGCAGGCAGCGACGAACATCGTCCTTCGTCGTACCCGGCTCCAAGCCCATGAACGTGTAACAGAAATTGTTATCGACGTTGTTGTACTGAGGTGGGAAGTAATAGCTTTCCGGCTTACCTTCCTGGCCGACCAGCTTCGCATGCTTCGCACTTTGATGCATGTGATGAGGAATCGGACCCATGTTGTCGAAGAACTTCGAGTAGACCGGCCAGCGGTTGTACTTCTTGTACATCGTCCTGCCGATCAACCGATCACCCGCCTCTTCGACCGCATCGCGCAGCAAGAACTGCTTCCCTTCAAACGATACGAAACTCAGCCCCTCATGCCACACGCGATTGGCATTGGCCGCTTCTGTCGTGCTCGCAAACCAGCGTTCATCGATGCCACCGCGATCCGCTCCGTAGGCATACAGATCGCTGGGATGTAATTTGATGCGGCGTCCCGGATGCAAGAAGCTGCGCGGAACCCACGTGGGAGTCAGCCGTAATAGTCCGCCGCCCTTGTCGAGCGCACGGTCAAGTACTTTGGCAATGTTGTCTTTTTTCACGACATTCGGCGCACTCATGCGAAACTCACTCCCTAAGAAACAGAAGGTATTAAACCGATTCGATAACCCACGCCAGACGCTGCCGTCGTCGAGCGGATCTGGTGCGGTCACCGAAGATCCAATTTTCTACGCGGTTTTGTCACGTTGAGCAACCAGCGCGACCGCCAATTCCATTTTCCCGCTCGCCCGTCACCCACGGCACCCGTCTTAACGGCCCCCGTATCACTTGCGACTCGTCCAATCAGCCACCTGAGCCTCAATCGACTCAGCCGACGCCACTTCGCGGTGAATCCAGATGCCATACCGCAAACGGAGCGGGTCGGCGGATGTAATCACGCGCGGAGCGGCAAACGACACCGTGGCACCCATCCAGCCGTCGTCGCGCACATGATAGGGTACGGGGTGAGTGGGATTGGAGGGGTGATTGAGTAGCGTGACCCCTTCCACCTTTCCCGGTGCGATCGGCCCCGAGTAATCGACCCAGCGAGCCGCCTTCCAGAATACTCCGGCCTCGTTTTCACCAGCCTCGGAGTTGCGAATCAGGCCACCTCCGTCACGCACTCCAATCGTCTTCGCCATCCGCACCGCCACCATACCAAAGGGACTCTTCCCCAGCGTCACCGGCTCACTCACCGCCTTGAATTCCAATTCCAAATCCAACCACCATTGAGCTGCCTCCAGCGGTCGAATGCGAATTTGTCGCCGTTCTTCGAGTAACCGGCGGCCTTCATGATCGATCCAATCGTTGGTCACGCGAATGCGAGCCTCGTCGTCTCCATCCTCCAGCTCATCAATCTTGCGCAGCACGATGCGCCCCAGCTTACCTTGCGGATTCGCCGTCGGATCGGCCCAGAAATCCACTCCATTCACATCGTTATGAGCGACCCAGATGGAGTTGTGATGACTATGGGAATGCGGGTCACGCGGATGGCCCATGCGAGTCACCGACCGACCACTCGGCCCCATCACCGGAAACAAAAACGGTCGCCGTAAATTCGGGCCCAGGTGATAGCGAGTGATTTCCACTCCTTCGCGCTGAATGGAGATCTGGTCAGCCGGCAGCGGTATCACCTGCATGCGCGGGATCGGCTTGAGATTGGGTAACGCTTGCCGCTGTTCGGGTGTGAAGGCCGGCACTTCGGCTCGCGGCGGCGTCGCAGCCGGCGCGCTGGCCTCCTGAGCCGACCGTTCGGTGCTGACTTGCTGGGACCACGTCTGCGGCGCGCTCCGCGATGCAAGCAGCAGAAGCACCGCAGTCCAGATCGCTCGCTGGGTGTAACGGACCTGCCGGAGCCGGGCGCTGAAGAAGAATCCCGAGCCGCTGCGGGTGTGCATCCTGGCCGCACATCCTGAAACCAATCGGCCTGAAACCAATCGGCCTGAAACCAATCGGACTGAAACCAATCGGCCTGAAACCAAGCCGGAGGCTACCGGCACGCGGGGATTACTCGTCGAGTTCATAACTGATCTTGAGGATTTCAA
>JBJSXJ010000176.1:0-8800 GCA_046086325.1 Planctomycetota bacterium
ACCGGTTTCTCGTTCTGCTGCCACCTCGTAGCTATCACCTCGTAGCTGAAGTCGCAAGACTTCAGACGCCCCGAGGTGGGCAGCAGCTATCGGCTAAACTGAACTCTTGCGAGTTCAGCTACCGGTTTCTCGTTCCGCTGCCACCTCGTAGCTATCACTTCGTAGCTGCCACTTCGTAGCTGAAGTCGCAAGACTTCAGACGCCCCGAGGCTGGCAGCTGCTATCGGCTAAACTGAACTCTTGCGAGTTCAGCTACCGTGCTCACGCCGTTCCGCTACTTTCCCGGCGAAAACCGCCGGAGGGCTTACTAATTTGCTTCCCGATCGGGGCCGGGGTATCGTCTAGGCTCCTGGCGCAGCGTTTTACTCAGGAGCGACGGCCATGATGAGTCGAAACCGACGAGGTCGAGTAGTTACTTGGCGCAGCGAATGCGTGCGAAGCGTCGCGCTGCTGCTCCTGCTCGCCGGGTTCTCTCCGCCCGCCGCCAGCTATGCCATCTGCGGACTCGACTCCGCCCTCTATTCCCAAGTACAGAACGTGCAGAACGTCGAGAGCGCACGCACTTGGGTCCGGCGGCTCACGGAATCTTCGGGCTATGCCTGCTCGATCTGCCACGTCTCCAGTTTCGCGCCCCGTACTTCCTACGGCGCAGCCATCAACTTGCTGATCACCGGACTTGATCGCGAAGACACGGCTCGGAAACGCGCCGCGGGCCAGCGCGTCAGCGAGCTCCCGGCCAATCCCGCTCTACCCAATTCACCCACGTTTGGCGATTTGATTCAACAAGGCCTGCCGCCCTCCACCGAACTCACCCCCGACCTGATCGCCTCGCTCAATCTGCTCGCACAGCCCAGCGAGCAGATCACGGTCGAGCGAGCACGAGAACTGGTGCGCCAGGTGCAGTCCGAATCGCGCTTCGGAATCTTGCAGCTCAGCCGAACTCCCGAAATCACCGCCGACGTCGCCGCCGCACTGGCTCAGTTTCGCGGCGAGATGCTGATTCTGGGACTGAAGACGCTCACACCCGAGGTCGCGCAAGCACTGGCCAAGAGTCAGGTAGCCACTGTCTGGCTGCACTCCGTCACGTCCGTCACACCCGAGGTGGCCGAATGGCTGTCGCAGGTGCGCGGCGAACTGGTGATGTCCGGTTTGGTGGAACTCGATTCCTTGCCGCTCGCCGAAAAGTTAGCTCGTCGCCCAGCCGCGCTCGCATTCCCCTACCTGAAACAGGTCACCGTCGAGACCGCCGCGGCACTCGCCCGCAGCACTCGCAGCTTGAACCTGGGCAGTATGTCGGAGCCCTCTCGGGAGATTCAAGACAAACTGGCCGAAGCGGCCGGCCCGCTGGTCATGCCGGCGCTCACCTCACTCGAATCGATGCCGCTCACCAAGAAACTGGCGGCCGGTTATTCCCAATCGGTTTTGCTTCCCGCCCTCCGCACGCTCACCGTGGAACAAGCTCAGGAAATTGTTTCCTTTAAGAGGAATTACTTTTGGGGCGGAAGCTATTTGCCGCTTTCCGTAATGTCGGAAGATGTGGCGAGCGTGTTTGAAAAGAATCCGGCCGCCGGTCGTCTCGTGCTCGGATCCGGAGCGATCTCCGAACCTGCCTTCAAGATTCTGGTGCAGTCGCAATTAAGTATCGAGATGAGTGAGATTGAATTGCTCAACGACGAGCAAATCAAAATTTTATCGACGGCGGCCAGCACGGTGCCCGGTGGTCCGTTTGGGTCTCGCACTAAGATCATATTTCCCAAATTAAAGCGGCTTGACTCGCCCTTGCTGGCGGTCACCTTGCTACGGAGCTCATCTGGTTTTGGCAACGTCACGACGATCTCGCCCGAAGTCGCGGCAGCGCTGGCGACAGCGTCCACTCGAGAAGCCCGGAATCCCGATGGAAGCACTCAAATGGTTCCGCGTAGTTTGTCATTTTCCAGTTTGCAGGAGCTGCCCATCGAGACCGCTCAACGTCTTTGTGCGGGTCCCTGGAGCGGTATTTCGCTGCCCGGTTTGCGCGAGGTATCGCCGGAAACGGTGCGTCTGCTAGTAGCACAGCCTAGCTTTGTTCAGCTAGGTGTGACCAGCCTGTCACCGGCAGCCGCTTCGGCCTTTAGTTACATGGCGCGCGATCCTGTGAATTTAGGTGGCGGGATCGTGATCTTTCCGTATCTGACGGAGCTCTCCCCCGAGGCGGCTCGTAATTTGGTCGGCGCGCTTAACCGCGGATCGGTATCCGCCGAGGGTGGACTCGACCGAGCCCCACAGTTATTCCTGGGAGGCCGCTTGCCGATGGGCTTATCCCCGCGTGGAACATCTCCGCCCCTCACACCGGAACTAACCGCCGCACTCGCACAGTATCGCGGCCGGCTATCCATCTCTGGCCTGCAGGAGCTCTCGCCGCAAGCAGCCGCTGAACTGGCTGTATATCGCGGCTGGGGGATCGAACTGTCGGGACCAGCCATCGAGCAAATACCCGCGGCAACCGCCGCGGCACTCGCAACGTTTCCCGGTAAACTGCAACCGCAACTGCGAGTCTTGGACTCGGTGCCGCTGGCAGAAAAACTGGGGCGGCAATCGTCGCAGGCAGTGGAATGGTTGGAAGTCATCTCGCCGGAGGCGATTGGCCCGTACACCAAGTCAAACGGCTTTTTCCGGCTCCGGCAACTCGGAGTGCTCGATTCCCCGGCACTCGCACAGCGGCTAATTCAAGATTCCACTGGCCAGACAATGCCGTCGCTGCAACAGATCACGCCAGCGGCGGCCGAGGTGTTAGCGACCAGTCCGAATGCCGTCTTTTTGGGGCTGCGAGTGTTAACGGATCCGGCGGTGGTGCGAGCGTTGGCGAAAGCGAATAAAGGCGCCTCGCTGCCGAGACTGCGCGCGGCATCCCCCAGTGTGATTGGGGCTCTGGGTGAAGCGAAGTCGATCCAGACTCCGCCACTGGAGTCGCTTTACGTCGTGGCGGACGGTCCGGGGGGATAATTGGAACGGGGGATCATTGAAACACGGATTACTGAAACACAGAGGCACCGAGAACACAGAGAATTCGTCGCTCATCGTTTTTCCCCACCTCTGTGCCCTCTGTGACTCTGTGTTTTAAAAAGACTTACCTATACTTCCCCAAAAACTACATTTACTCGACTCACAACTTCTCACTATCAGGAACATGCCCATGCGAAAGAAGAAGAATGCTGCGATGTACCGACGTCAGTTCCTCCAAGCTGGATTAGCGACAGCAGGTGCGGCCGTGGCGGCGCCGCTGTTCATCCCCAGTTCGGCACTCGGACGAGACGGCGCGGTGGCTCCGAGTGAACGCGTGGTGGTGGGCGGCATTGGGATTGGTAATCGTGGCACCTACGATCTGGGCTGTTTTCTGGAACAGAAAGATGTGCAGTTCGTCGCCGTCTGCGACGTCAAACAAACTCGACGCACTCAAATCAAAAAAATGGTGGACAGTCGGTACGGCAATGACTCCTGTTCCACCTATCGCGACTTTCATGAATTGCTGGATCGCCAGGATATCGACGCAGTGCTGATTGCGACCGGTCCCAACTGGCACTGTACGATGGCGATGGAAGCTGCGAAGGCTGGCAAGGATATGTACTGTGAGAAGCCGGTGACGAAGAACATCGCGCAGAGTTTGATTTTGGCCGAAACGATCAAGCGGACGGGACGTGTATTTCAAGCTGGCACACAGCGGCGAAACCTGCCGCATTTTGCCTTCGCCTGCGATCTTGCACGCACCGGCAAACTAGGGAAGCTCACCAAAGTTTTTGCGCATCCAGCGGGGATGCAGGCCATGATGAGTGGTTGGTTGCCGGCGGAACAGGAACCAGCGAAGGATGTCGTAGATTGGGATTTGTATCTTGGCCCTGCTGCCTGGCGCCCCTTCAATCCCAAGTTGCTCGACGGCTTCAATTTCGAAAAGGGTGGCGGTTTAGTTGGCGGTGGAGTGCTGGAGTGGGGTTCGCACTGTGTTGATTTGTGTCAGTGGGCAGTCGGAGATTGTCCGCCGCCGGTGACCTACGATCCGCCGCAGGATGGACAACTGGTCGCCCATTATGCGAATGGCACGCAGCTTATTTTCCGCGAGAAGGGCTGGATTCCGCTCGGTTCCTGTCCCGTGCGATTTGAAGGTGAAAATGGCTGGGTGGAGGCGGGTGACAGCGGGAAGCTAGTGCTCAGTTCGCCCACGCTGCTGGCGGGACGAACCGTGGCCGAGATTGGTGGCTATCCGGCCACCTTCCATGTCCGCGACTTCCTCGACTGCGTCAAAACTCGTAGTCAGCCGAAGGGCAATGCGCAAGCCGCCTGCAACGCTCACATTGCTTGTCACGCTGCCAACATTGCTCTGTTTTTGAACCGGCAAGTGAAATTCGATAACGCGAAGAATGAATTTATCGGAGACGCCGAGGCCAATCGGCTGCGTTCTGAAGCGTTGCGGGAACCTTGGCGTCTGTAAGTTAGTCCGCTGAAACCAGTACTGCGCCAGTGCAGCGCCCTGGATCAACCTCGATTCCATTCTCACCTTATATTTATTTCTTCACTTCAGAAATAACCTCAGACCTTAACGGAATTCCTTATATGTCAAATTCATATCATTTGATTTTACGGTTGCTGCTGATTGTGGCCCTGCTGAGTGGCGGAAACTCGTTGGTGCAAGCTGCTGATCCGCCAGCGGCCACGTCGGAAAAAGAAACCGCGCTGCTGGAGATTTTGCGGTCGGACAAGGCACCCGGCGATAAAGCGCTAGCCTGCAAACAACTAGCAATTTACGGCTCGGGCGCGGCGGCCAAAGATTTAGCGGGCTTGCTGAGCAACCCGGAACTGTCGTCGTGGGCGCGCATCGCGCTGGAAGCAATTCCTGGTCCCGAAGCCGATGAAGCTCTACTCACAGCCTCCCAATCACTCGACGGCCGACTCTTGGTAGGCGTCTTGAATTCGCTGGGAGTGCGTCGAGTGGCAGCAGCGGTACCTGCGTTGATCGAGCGACTCAAGGATAGCAGTGTCGACGTCGCATCCGCCGCAGCGGTCGCTTTGGGACGGATCGGCAATCCTGCTGCCACGCAGGCTCTGCAAGCGGCACTGGCTACGTCCGCTCGGGGCGCCCGTGCGGCGGTGGGGGAAGGCTGCGTGCTGTGTGCCGAACGATTGCTCGCCGATGGTAAAGCGGCAGAAGCGGCTGCTGTGTACGATGCGATTCGCGCGGCGGATGTACCCAAGCCACGCGTCGTGGAAGCCACTCGTGGTGCGATTCTGGCTCGCGGCAAGTCTGGAATTCCGCTGTTACTGGAACAGATTCGTGCGACTGACAAAGCCTTTTTTCATATTGGTTTGAGTACTGCACGCGAGTTGCCTGGTGCGGAGGTCGATCAGGCGCTGGCGGCTGAACTTGCCAAGACTCCACCGGAACGGGCCGCGCTGCTGATTCATGCGATGGCGGATCGCCCCGACACCGTGATTCTGTCGGCGATCGTCACCGCGGCTAGCCAAGGGCCCAAGCCAGTCCGCCTCGCCGCCCTCACCGCTCTATCCCGAGTGGGTGACGCCTCGAGTGTCCCCACGCTGCTCGACGCGGCGATTGATGCCGACGCCGAACTGGCCGAATCCGCACAGCAGACACTGGCCGATTTGCCAGGTGCCAAAGTGGATGAACAAATTGCAGCTCGTTTGTCCAAAGCGGAAGGTAAGCAGTTGTCGCTGCTACTGGACTTAGTCGGCAAGCGCCACATCGATGCTCGGCCCGCCAGCTCAAGGCTCTCGACCATGCCGACCCAGCGGTTCGCAGCGCAGCACTCAAAGCACTGGGCGAGACCATCACGGCGAAAGAGTTGCCGGTGCTGATCGCGCAAGTCATCGCGCCGAAAAACACCGCGGATGCAGCAGTCGCACAGCAAGCACTCAAGGCCGCCAGCATCCGCATGGAGGATCGCGAGTCTTGTGCTGGTGAATTGTCGAGTGCCTACAATAAAACATCTTTGGTAGCGACGAAAATCTCATTGCTACAAATTATGGCTGAAGTGGGCGGCTCGAAGTCCCTGGCGACCCTCGCCTCGGCTGCCAAGACGAATGATGCTCAATTGCAAGATGCCAGCACACGATTGCTGGGCGAGTGGATGACGGCCGATGCTGCGCCTGTCCTACTGGACCTAACCAAGACAGCACCTGGTGAAAAGTATCAAGTGCGAGCGTTACGCGGTTACATTCGGATTGCTCGACAGTTCGTATTACCCGAAACGGAGCGTGCTGAAATGTGCCAGAAAGCGCTGGCCGCTTCGCAGCAACCCGCGGAGCAGAAACTGGTCCTGGAAGTACTCAAGCGATATCCGCATCCGGCCACACTTAAGGTCGCCGTGCAGGCGATGCAAACACCGGAACTCAAAGGCGAAGCAACGAATGCGGTGCTCGTGATGGCCCAGAAACTCGGCAAAGATGCAGATGTCAAGGAACTGCTGACGAAGGCTGGCATCGAGCGTATCAAGCTGGAAATTGTCAAAGCGGAGTATGGTTCTGGAACGACTCAAAAGGATGTTACGGCGATTGTGCGTCAGCGTGCCGGCGACCTCCCGCTGATTAGCTTGCAGTCTCCCAGTTACAACACGAATTTCGGTGGGGACCCAGTTCCTGGCAGTACCAAACAGCTCAAAATCTGGTATCGCATCAATGGCCAAGAGGGAAATGCCAGCTTCGCCGAGGATGCGATGATTGTGCTGCCTCTGCCGAAGTAAAGCCGGTTCCGCAGGGTGGCGGCTTGTCATTAACTCAGCAGGCCGCGATCGGGGTCTGGGCTGCGCGGCAACTCATCTAAGCTCGACAGATGAAATAATTCCAAAAAACGTTCTGTCGTGTAATAGATTGGCTCGCGCGGCTTTTGATCAGGACGTTCCACTCGCAATAGTCCCCGACGGACCAGTTGCGATAGCAGCGAGGCACTCGCGGCGTGTCGCAAGTGATCGATTTCAGGGCGTGTGAGTGGCTGGTTGTAGGCGACGACGGCCAGAACATCGATCGCCGCCTGGGACAGTTTCGCCTCTTTCACTCGCCCGTAAAACACATCGCGTAGTCCATGTAATTCCGATCGCAGCACCAACTGATAACCATCCGCCACCGATTCCACTCGATAGGGTGTTTCTTCGGTGTCATAGGTTTCGTTGAGTTCCTGAATGAGATCATCGATCTCGCGCGGCCGCACGCCGCGCATGAGCGACGAGACGAGTTTGGCCGTGAGCGGCTGACCGGCGGGATGACCGACGAAGAGCATCGCTTCGAGAATCGTGCGGGGAGAAATCTCGCACGGCGGTGCCGGCGTTGTGGACTCCTCGAACGCTACTTCGTCCGCAGCCTTACGCTGGCTCTCACGGCCGACAGCCAGTTCGCTTTCGTCGTCGTCCTCGAGACCGCTCGCGTCTGTCGCGTTGATCGCACCGTCGCTATTCGGCGCAGCAGATGGGTAACCGTCGAGCGAATCGTGTGCGGTTTCGCTATCGCGATAGTCGACAGCATCAGCCGGCGCGGGGGCTGCCTGATACGGATCAGCTCCACCCATTAGCGCTGCATAAGCTTCGCTCAGTTCCTCCAGGGACAAACCGCCATCGTCGACGGCGAGCGGTTCAGCTTCGAGTTCGGAAGCGAACGCCGGAGCGGGAATTGAAGCGGGAGCCGGCGGTGGGCGACTGTTCGATTTCTTATCCGATTTCGCCATCGTTCACTTCCTTGTGATCGAACGCACCGCAGGAGCAGAAATTCGTGCGACCACGAGCCCCGTGGGGCTCGTGGCAAGTCACACTCGATCGACGCTGTCGCCAGTTACTACCAGCGACGGGCGACGTGCATTTTCATGAACGAAAGCGAGTCGCGAGACAACTGTTCTTCGCTTTCGAACATGCGTCGCCAGATCTTGGTAGCGGCAGCCAGTTCTGGCAAGGCCAAACCGAAGGCTTCCACCATCAGCCAGCCGTTGTAATTGATTTCGCGCAGAGCGTCGAAGTTTTCGGCCCAACGCACGTTGCCCTTACCGGGCGTGCTGCGATCGTTTTCCGAAATGTGAACGTGGCAGAGCATATCGGCGCAGCTGTGCAGGGCCTGCGTAATGCACTTCTCTTCGATATTCGAATGGAAGGTGTCATACATCATGCGGCAGTTCGGATGAGCCACTTCGCGGGCGAATTTGGCGGCATCGGCGTGAGTATTGAGCAGATAGGTTTCGAAGCGATTGAGGCATTCGACACCAAGCGTCACGTGGACCTGGCCGGCATGTTCGGCCACCTGACGCATGCTATCGACGCCCCACTTCCATTCATCACTGGTGCGACCTTGGCCCGAGAAGTGTCCCAGCGCCGAATGATAAGGCCCAACCAGGGTTTCCGCTCCCACAGCGGCACAGCAGTCGAGTACTCGCTTGTTGTTCGCCACGCCCGCCGCTCGTACCTTGGCATCGGGACTGATCGGATTGTCTTCCACACCACGGACCGTGACCGCCGTGCGGCGCAAGCCGAGATCATCAAGTCGTCGTCCCCAGGCGGCATAATCAAGGTTGGTATTGAAGAGCGGGATTTCGACACCGTCGTAACCCAAGTTTTTGAGCATCTCGAGGACCGGAATCAGGCTATCGTTTAGTTCACCGGTCCAGAGCAGCAGATTCATGCCGAACTTCATCACTCAGTCTCCCCATCAAAAATAAATGCCAAAAAACGTCCGCCTCGCGGCTCAGCTTGGCCACCTTCCGTGGCACTCGCCGTTTCGGTTCGCTCGCAAGAATCGCCAAGTGTGCCATGATGCGGGCCGGGATACAAGAGAAGGG
>JBJSXJ010000177.1:0-5225 GCA_046086325.1 Planctomycetota bacterium
CTTCGAGCTACATCGTGATGAGTCCGTGGATGCATTGGTTCACCGGCAACATTGGCTACCATCATGTCCACCATCTGAATGCTCGCATTCCCTTCTATCGCTTGCCAGAAGCGATGGCCGCACTGCCTTTGCTGCAGTCGCCTGGTATTACGACGTTACTGCCGGGCGATATTTGGGCCTGCTTCCGGTTGAAGTTGTGGGATCGACGCCAGGATCGGCTAATCAGCTTCGCGGAAGCACAACCGCTGCTCGAAGCCTTCGCCAGCGGCACCGCCGTGCTCGATCCCGACTTCGCCGATCGCATGTTGAGTGAGCTGCATAGTCATGATGAAGAGGATGGTGACGGCGATGAGCAAGACCTGGTTGCAGCGCATGCGTCTGCGCACAAGCCAGTAACCGAAAGCACATTAGCCGCTGACCTCAAACTCGCCGCCCAGCGGGAAATTCCGGTGACGGTCGTCTCGGACGGAACAGCTGCCGCCTTCGAGTTGCCAGCCCACGGAATTCCTACCGTCATCAACACTCCCTAGTGTCTCCGGGCCAGTGTCATGCGAATTGCGATTGGCCAGCTCTGGCAAGAAACCAACACTCTCAATCCTCTGCCCACTCGGCGCGAGAATTTCAATCAGTTCGGCGTGATTCACGGCGCTGCGCTCGTCGAACAGATGGCGACGACAAACGAGCTGGGTGGATTTATCCAGCGCTTACGGTCGTGGCCGGAGATGCCCGAAATTGTCGGACTGGTGCGCTTGCCCGCTTGGCCATCGGGAGCGGCGACGCCCGAAACGTTCGACTGGATTCTCACCGAAATGGTGTCCGCTATTCGGGCTGCGGGTCGGCTGGACGGCGTGCTACTGGCGCTCCATGGAGCGATGTCGGCTGTTGATCATCCCGATGTGGAAGGCGAAGTGTTGGCTGCCGTCCGCGCCGCACTCGACGAAACGCCGGGGCCACACGTGCCCTTAGTCGCTACGCTCGACCTGCACGCCAACGTCACTCGTAAAATGGTCCAGTCAGCCGACGCACTCGTCCTCTTCCATACCGTGCCGCACGTCGACGTGTATGAAACGGGCGAACGCGGGGCGGCGGTGTTGCGCCGGATCCTGGTGGATGGATTTCGACCGATTACCGCGTTTCAAAAGATTCCCTGCGTGTTACCAGCCGAAAAGGCCAACACTCAATTGCCGACCGGTTTGAGCAGCGAGTTGCGCCGGGCCTGCCAAGCCTTGGAAGCTCGACCGGAATTCCTGACTGCTGGGATTGCCACCGTACAGCCCTGGCTGGATATCCCCGAATTCGGTTCGGCGGTGTTAGTCACCACCGATCGAAGACTCGATGTCACCGGACAACTGGCCGCTCAGACTGCCGCCCAGCTCGCCGATACGCTGTGGCAGCGACGCACCGAGTATCTCCCGGAACTTGTTTCGATGGCTGAAGCCGTGGAGCGAGCGCATGCCAATCCGACCGGTCTAACGGTACTCAGCGATGCAGCGGATGCCACCACATCGGGCGCGCCTGGAGACAGCGTCTGGCTGCTGCAGGAATTACTCACCCGCAGTTGGGATCGTCCCGTGCTGGTGACACTCGTGGCTCCCGCAGTGGTCCAGCGAGCTCAGCAAATCGGCGTGGGTCAAACGATGACGACCGCGCTGGGTGGAGTGCGTGACACACAGTTCGGCACCACGTTGGAATTGACCGTCGAAGTCGAGCGACTGCTGGATGCGCGATTTGTGCTGAACGGTCACCTCGGTAAGAACCTGCCGATCGACATGGGACCGACCGCTGTTTTGCGACATGACCAAGTGCGAATTATCGTGACAACGATGAGTGGTCCGCATTTTGCGCCCGAGCTGTTTCAGACGGCAGGTTTCGATCCCTTTGCCGCCGCCGTGGTAGTGGCCAAAAGTCCGTGCGGTTTTCGCGCGGTCTATGCCGATCGAGCCGCACAGATATTCAGCGTGCGCGCACCCGGTTGTGCTCCCAGTGATTTCTGGAATTACCGCTTCGAACAAATTCCGCGGCCACTCTGGCCGTGGGATGAAATCACCGAGTGGCAGTCGGCTCCTGAATGTTTCTTTCCCAACTTCTGATAATGGATCCTGAGTTTCAGGACCAGAGACGAGTTCCCCATGAACACCACCTCCAGCTCCATCGAACATGGTAACGTTGTCGGCTCCCAGGCCACTCGGCCTCTGTTTCTCGGAGTGGACGTGGGTGGCACGAATATCAAGCTGGGTCTGGTGGACGATCTCGGACGGTTCATCGGCAAAACTTCGTTGCCGACGTGGGCTGATCGCAGCCCCGACGAGACGTTGCCGCGTGTGGCCCAGGTGACGCAAGAACTGCTAGCCGGTTGCCAAGTCTCGTTTGCGGACGTGGTCGCCGTGGGACTAGGCACGCCGGGAACCATGGATATTCCCGCTGGACTCATCTTTGATCCGCCCAATCTGCCGGGCTGGCATCATTACCCCATTCGTCAGCGATTGTCGGAAACCTTACAGCGTCCAGTCTGGTTCGCCAACGATGCCAATGCAGCGGCGTTTGGCGAGTGCTGGATGGGCAGTGGTCGGCAATTCCACAGCATCGTTCTGCTCACTCTCGGTACAGGCGTGGGCGGAGGCATCGTCATTGGTGATCTGTCGGTGGATGGTGAGAACAGTTGTGGTAGCGAATGTGGACATATCACGATCGACTATCACGATTACGCTCGACTGTGCGGCTGCGGCCAACCCGGTCACCTGGAGGCCTATGCCAGTGCCACCGCGGTCGTAAAACGAGCTCATGAGGCGCTCGCCAAGCACTCCAACCGCGAGCATTTTGATGGCGATCCCACGGCGAGCGAACTAGCTCGACGAGTCGCCGCTGGTGAAAAAATCACGCCCCTGCTGATCAGCCAACTCGCTTCGGCAGGCGATGAATTCTGCCATCAATTGGTGCTGAACACCGCTCGCTACCTGGGAATCGGCATTACATCGCTCATGCACACGATTGATCCCGGAGCGGTGATTTTGGGTGGAGCGATGAATTTTGGAGGCCACGAAACCGCCTTGGGACGGGAATTTCTCGAACGGATTCGAGCCGAAGTACGTCGGCGGGCCTTTCCCATTTTGGCTGAGAAAACTACGATCGACTTTGCGACTCTTGGTTCCGATGCCGGTTTTATCGGTGCGGCCGGGATCGCACGAGCCGGTTGGCGTAAAACCAACTAACGCTTTATTTTCCTCCGTCGTTACCCAGGATCCCCATGTCCATCGACTGCCAGCATATTCGCAACTTCTGCATCGTGGCCCACATCGATCACGGCAAAAGCACGCTCGCTGATCGCTTGCTGGAATTCACCGGCACGGTGGATAAGCGCGAGCTCAAAGATCAGATGCTGGACGATATGGAACTCGAACGGCAACGCGGCATCACGATCAAAGCGCGTGCCGTCCGCATGCAATACGATTTCAAAGGCGAAACGTACGAGCTGAATCTGATCGACACTCCGGGGCACGTCGATTTTCATTACGAAGTCTCTCGCTCGCTCGCCTGCTGCGAAGGTGCGCTGCTCCTGGTCGATGCCTTCCAAGGCGTCGAAGCTCAAACCGTCGCCAACGCCTACGCCGCCATGGACGCCGGTCTGTCGATCGTGCCGGTCATCAACAAAATCGACTTGAAGCATGCTCGCGTCGATGAAGTAGTGACCGAGATGGAACAGACGTTGATGGTCGAGCCAAGCCATATCGTGAAGGCGAGTGCCAAAGCGGGACTTGGTATTCAGGAACTGCTCCAGGCGGTGATCGAACGAGTCCCACCGCCACAAGGTGATCCGCAAGGAAAACTGCAAGCGATGGTGTTCGATTCACACTACGACGATTACCGCGGTGCGATCATCTATGTGCGCATGATGAATGGCACCGTGAAGAAGGGCCAAAAAGTTCGGCTGCTCAGCACCGGAACCTCACACGAAGTCGTGGAACTGGGGCAATTCGTGCCGCAGCAGCGCAGTTGCGATTCGCTGCAAGCCGGACAAGTCGGTTACCTCATCTGCAATATCAAGTCACTCGATCTGGTTCATATTGGCGATACAGTCACCGTCCCCGGTGAAAACGCTGCCCCACCACTCGAAGGCTATAAAGCGCCGAAACGCATGGTCTACTGCGGACTCTATCCGTCCGATGGACAAGATTTTGAAGAGCTGCGTGATGCGTTAGAGAAACTGGCGATCAATGATCCAAGTTTCGAATTCGAGCCAGAGACGAGTGAGGCACTCGGATTCGGTTTTCGCTGCGGCTTCCTCGGTCTGCTGCACATGGAAATCGTCCAGCAACGTTTGGAACAAGAATCCAATATTGATCTCGTTCAGACCGCTCCAAACGTGACGTATGAAATCCTGAAGCGTAGCGGTGAAGTGGTCGAAATCCATCGACCGCAAGAAGTACCCGATTCGGGCTCGATCGAAGACTTCCGGCAACCGATCGTGAAGGTGAGCTTGATCGTGCCCAGTGAATACATCGGCACCGTGATGAAGCTCTGTCAGGATCGGCGCGGAGTGCAGCAGAGTATCGAGCATTTGTCGACCAGTCGTGCGATGCTCGTGTATCACCTGCCACTCGCAGAAGTGATTTACGACCTGCACGACAAACTGAAAAGCTCCACGCGCGGCTACGGCACCATGGATTATGAAGTGATCGGCTACGAATCGGCTGATCTGGTGCGCATGGATATCCTGGTGAACGGTAAACGAGTCGATGCACTCAGCGTGATCTGTGATCGCCGGGATGCTGATCGACGTGGTCGAGCGGTCTGTAAGCGATTGAAGGCGGAAATCGAACGACACATGTTCGAGGTGGCTGTGCAGGCCGCCGTCGGTTCTCGCATTTTGGCACGAGAAACCGTGCCCGCCATGCGCAAGAACGTGACCGCGAAATGCTACGGCGGCGATATCACTCGCAAACGTAAACTGTGGGCGAAACAGCGCGAAGGCAAGAAGCGTATGAAGTCCATCGGCTCGGTTGATATTCCGCAAAAAGCATTTTTGGCCGTGCTGGATACGGGCGAGGAGCGGTAAGCGCGCCGCGCTGGTTGGGATGTGGCGCGGCGCCACCGGGCAGGACCGTCATGGCCAATTCACCCACCCCTCGTCGCACTTGGCGACATCTCGCGGCTCCCATCCTGTCACTCGCCATCCTCCTCGCGGTCGCCCTCCTGACGAGCGACCGCTGGAGCTCGCCGAGTTCCTG
>JBJSXJ010000178.1:0-9752 GCA_046086325.1 Planctomycetota bacterium
GGCCGCTGCGGCCGCGACGGAGAATAGTGGCGGGGAGCCGTCGGCAGAGTCGAAGGCGGGGACTGGCACGGCGGGAACTGGCACGGCGGCGGGTGGTGGGGCCAGTGGAAGTGCGGCGGAGCAAGCGGCCGGAGACACGGCGGCCGCGACTTCCGGTGGGATCTCCGATCTGCTCGGAAAAATGATGAGTTCCGGGGCTCTGGGTTACATGATTGAGGGCGGCTTCTTCATGTGGCCGATTCTGCTGCTGGGAATTCTGGCGGCGGGAGTGATGATCGAGCGGTTCCGCAGCCTGAAGATGCTCGCCACCGACACGACCGCCCTGCGGACGAAGGTTCAAAGCCTCTTGCAGGAAGATAAAGTCGAAGAGGCGATGAAGCTGTGTGATAGCGAACAGGGACCGGTGCCGGCCGTGTTGTCGGCTGGGCTGCGAAAGTACCTAATTCTCCGCCGGTTGGATTACGATCCGGCGAAGATTGAAGAGCAAGTGGTGAAGGGCATCGACGACAACAGCGTCCATATTGTCGCCGCTTTGGAACGTCATCTGCCGATTCTGGCCACCGTCTCCAGCGTCGCCCCGATGCTTGGTTTTCTCGGTACCGTGCAAGGGATGGTGGTGTCGTTCGATGACATCGTGCGGCAAATGGGTAAGACGAACATCGTGGAGTCGGCGGCGGCCGGTATTAAAGTGTCGCTGCTCACCACCGTGCTGGGACTGGTCGTCGGTATTCCCGCCTTTATGGCCTTCAATTACTTCACCAGCGTGATCAATCGCTTTGTGCTCGACGTGGAAGAATCAGCGAGCGAATTGATTGAGTCGGTGACGTTGCAGTTGGCACTCACGCGACAGGAAAAGTAGTCGTGCGTATCCGGCGAACAACAGGCAATTTGCTGATCGAACCGCCCTCGGTGGCGACCGGCGATATTGCCTTCAATTTGATTATTTTCTTTCTGGTCTGTGCCAGTGTGCAGCCGGATAGCGGGCGCAAGCAGCTACTGCCACGCAGTGAAGAGCAATCCAAGAATCAGCAGCAGACGAAGAACATTGAAGTTTCGCTGACCCGAACGACGGCAGCGATCAATGGCGACTTGGTGCCGCAGCGTGAGTTCACCGCTCGACTGCGCACCATGCTGGCCGGTTGCGCGCGACCGGAAGATCGAGTGGTGGTGGTGAAGAGTCGCCCGGATACGCCGTACGATTTTTGGATCGATGTGACCGCTCGCGTGGAAGATGCAGGCGGCACCGTGACCATCCAGCGGGAAGAAGAGCGCACCGTCGCTGTCGGCGGATAATGATTCTAGACTGCCATGAAAATCACTCGTAAGAAACATAAAGTGGAAGTGCCGAGCGTGGCGATGGGCGACATCGCCTTCAACCTGCTCATCTTCTTCGTGATTCTTGCGCGGGCGACAG
This sequence comes from Planctomycetota bacterium, assembly GCA_046086325.1. GTDB lineage: Bacteria > Planctomycetota > Planctomycetia > Pirellulales > Pirellulaceae > JBJSXJ01. Next base: position 1,415 of record JBJSXJ010000178.1, read on the forward strand.
ATGATAGTCACCTGAACTGGACGCCAGCGTCGAGCAGTAAAGTGGAGAGTGCGGGCGTGGCGAAAGCCAGTGTTTTGATCGACAGCGAAAGTAAATTGCATTTGAACGGCCAGCAACTCGGCGCGGCACAGCTGGCCGCTCGGGTAAAGGAATTGCTGGGAGATTCAGCGGCGGGTGATCGAGTGGTGTTGTTGAAAGTACATCGCGATGCCCAGGCGATGCAGTTTGAACCCGTCATCGAAGCGATCAGCGAGGCGGGGGGCGAGTTGGTTCATATCCTTGAGGAAAAAAAATAGTATGGGTAACGAACTACGAAACCTGAAAGAGCATGGTGGCGCGACGCTGCAAGAACTGCAGCAGTACCTCGCCACGATGAAAGGCAAAAACACCAAGGAGATGCTGGGAAGCTTGGCCGAGAGCGGTCTGGTGCGCGCTACCGTGCAAGCATTTATTGGTTGTCTGTTGATCATGGCGATGTTTACCGCGGGACCTTTCTTTATGAGCGGGGCGATGCAGGCAGGTACGGGCGCGACAGCCACCGGCACGCCCGCCGCTAGCGGCAAGGCAGCAGCACCTCCCGGCGACTCGACGTCGCCAAACACGGCCAAGAGCGGCAGTGGCGATGCGGAAGGAAACGCAGAGGCAGCGTCGGCCGCTGGCAAAACGGCGACAGGGAAAGCGGGTGGCAAGACTGGTAATGATCCTGCAGCAAACCTGGAGAAGGCCGCGCGAGTGCTCGGGATCGACGAAACGAAATCGGCAGATCCCAAATCCAACCCGCGCGAAAAAGATATCGATAGCCTGCTCGACAAAATTAAATAACAAACCCAGCCGCAAGTTACACGTCACGCCCAGTGACATCCCAGCTCGCTCATCACCACGTCACAACCACGTCACAACCACGTCACAGTCCTCAACATTATCCAGTAATCTTTTTGGTTGCTGCTCGACATGATTCCACGACCGACACGACCGCTGCTCTGGGCGACACTGGCATATTTGCCTGTGTGGGTGGCGGCGTGGGCTGCCTGGCTCTGGGTGCGGGACGTTTCCCAGACGCTGCTTTTGGCGGTGTTTGCGGGATCGCTGCCGGTTACCAGCGTCTGGCTCGCGTATGCCTGGCATCAGCGGAAGAGTCGGCCGGTGGCGGCTGCTGTGGCGCTGACGGCCGCTTATCCCCTGCTCTGGCAAGGACTCGTCTTTGCCACGGACTGGGCGGTTTGGGATGCTGCCTCGCGAGGAATCTTTCAGGTCGGTGTAGGGATCTTTTTTTTGATCGGGTTGGGCTGGGTCGTGTGGCTCGTGGAACGCGCTTCGCAGCACTATGAACGTCGACAGGTTGGTCAGCCGACGCCGCGACGCATCTGGAATCCGCTGCATTCGGGAGCCTGGTATTACGGCCGTCGTGGTCGCAAACTCAATCAATCGCTGACGGCGCTCCTCAGCTACTCGCTACTGTTTGTATTCGTCTCCATGCTGTTAAGCCAGACGCGCGGTTGTCAGGAAGTTTATGAAATGCCAGCCGGCGGTGGCCAAGTCAAGCAACTGGCGCAAACGGTACGAATTCAAAAAGTGATTCGCAAGAAGTTTGTCGTGAATCCCTACAGTGGGATCAAGTTTGAAGTGCCACCGATCGACGAGGTCAAACTGCGGCTGACGGAAGTCACCGAGCATGCGTACAGCGTTGGTTACGGGGAGGGACAAGGGGCAGGTTTTGCGGGTGGAACCGCACGTGGCAAAGTACGGCTCATTCGCCTGGAATACAGCGGCGGTGATTGGGATTTGAATTTTGGAGTTGGTTCGGACCTGAACATGCTGGTGGAATATGGAGTGCGTACTCAGCAGCGCGTCGCCGAACAAACCGAGTCGCGCACGATACTCGACTTGCGCGCCTTTCCGGCTGGCAAAGCACCGCCCTTCGTGTTCCTCACCGGACAAAAAAGCATCAGTGTGACGAATGCCGAAATCAAGAGTCTGCAAGAGTATCTGAATGAAAAGCACGGGCTGCTATTTGCCAGTAACGGCGGCAGTGGTCAGTTTCACAATCAGTTTTTGGCGCTGATGAATCAGGTCGTGCCCGACGTGCGTCCGGTCGCCATTCCCCTCGACGATCCCATTCATTCGCTGCCCTATCGACTAGCGGCCGTCCCGATTGTCGCTCCCCACGGTGGTCGCGAGGCGCTGGGGTGGTACAAGGATGGACGCTGGATCTGCTACTACCATCCGGGTGACATCAGTGATGCCTGGTGCGATGATCACGCCGGTGTCACGGCGGATGTCTGGGAAGCGTGCTATCAGTTGGGGGTAAACGTCATGTTCTATGCGCACGCCGAGCACGCGAAGTGGCTCGCCGCACAGAAGAAATGAAAGCCCAGATTTCTGCTCGTCAGGCGTTCGATCTGGGGACGCGCTCGTCGTTCGCCTCTCCCCGGTGTTATTCGAGCCATACCTACGATCAGCGGTCTCCTGGTGACGATGCCCTCCATTCGAGAGGTTGGCGCGATTCGTGGTCCCCAGCAGCCCTAAAATTCGCTTTGATTCAAAACGATTGATGCGTTATCATTTCGACGGCAAGAAACTAGTTCGTTGACCACCAGAGCCCAGGCTCATTTTCACAAGGCGCACGACATGGATGCGGGACAGTTATCACGGCGGCAGTTGCTTCAACTGGGTGGACTGGCGGCCGTGCAGATGACCAGTGGCATGGTGATGGCGGAATCGCGGGTAACGGAGTCGGGTATCCATCTGCCGGCTCAGAAATCCTGCATCTTCGTGCTGCTCTGCGGTGGTCCTTCGCAGATCGATACGTGGGACATGAAGCCCGAGGCGCCGCTGGAATATCGTGGTCCTTATTCGCCCATCAGCACGAAAGTGCCGGGCATGATGATCAACGAAATGCATACGCGGCTCGCGAAGCTCACCGACGAATTTGCTTTGATTCGTTCGATGTCGCATCCGGGAGGCATCGCGAATCACTTTGATGCGATGCATAACCTGCTGAGTGGCAAATCGATGCCGCGGCCCGATGATTCCCCGTATCTGGGTTCCGTGCTATCGCAACTGCGGCCCAGTCAGCGTAACGTCATGTCGTACGCGTGGCTGATCCGCTGCGTGGGCGATCCGGTCTTCTGTGCTCCCAACATCGGTAGTGGAGGCTATCTGGGCTCGGCCTACGGTCCGGTGTTCGTGGGAGCGGCGGACAATCACCCGGCGATGCCCGATTTCAAGCCGCCTTCTATCTATGACATTGCGGAGCCAGAACGAGCGGAGATGCGACGGCAACTGCTGTCGCGGATTGAATCGTCATCGGTCAAGGCCGATCGACGCGGGCGAGATTGGGATCAGGTGCGCGAAAAAGGCTACGAAGTGCTCACGCGCCCCGACGGCCGTCAGGCGTTTGATTTGAGTCGCGAGCCGGAGAAATTGCGCGATCGATATGGACGACATCCGCTGGGCCAAAATCTGCTGCTGGCACGGCGCCTCGTGGAAGCGGGCGTCGGTTTTGTAACCGTCAATGGTTGGACGGGCAAAGCACCGGGGGAAGGCAATGGACCACCCAGTTCCAGTTGGGACATGCATGGTGGCAACATGGGGATGGGGGACGCCTTCGGGAACGGTTCCTACGGCATGGGCTGGTGCTTGCCACGTTTGGATGAAGCACTCTCCGGCCTCCTCACCGACCTCAAGGATCGAGGACTGCTCGATACCACGTTAGTCGTGGTGCTCGGCGAGTTTGGTCGCACTCCCAAAGTGCTCGACCAGTTCCCACCGGGTCGACAACACTGGCCAGCCTGTTTCTCGGCGATCATGGCGGGCTGCGGTGTGCGAGGCGGAGCGGTGTATGGGGAGTCGGACAAGCATGCGGCGTACGTGAAGACGAATCCCGTTCATCCCGAAGCGTTCTTCGCCACGATCCTGCACGCGCTCGACGTACCACTCAATCCCGCCGTGACCAACAGCGGCATCTCGCGCCCCGTCACCTCGGGCAAGCCGATCCTGGAGCTGTTCAGCTAAGAACAGTCCCAGAGTCCCTGATGCCCGAACAAGATCATGACCGGCCGGTGCAGCCTTTGGGGCTCCACGTCTTGGAAAGTCGGGCAAAAACCAGCCACTGGCGTACGAACTCCGCCAGCGCCTGCCTGCGCCTGGGCGCACCCGCGACCGGGAGATCCCTTGTTGGGTCGCGTCTCCGCAGAGCCCGACTCCGGTTTTCCCGGAGGCAGAAGTCTACACCGCCACGGGCGGGCAGAGCATAGGAACGCTGGGAACACCTTCGCCATGCCTCCAACAATCTAGTTCGACGATTTGCCGCAGAGCTTCGTCGGCTCGAGCCAGAGTGCAGCAGTGAGGAAACAGTCGTAATTAAAGTCTTTTTGAGAAACTCCTGGTTTTCTGCACGGAAATCCGCGATCAGGTGATAGTTCACCGAGACACCACCGCAGATCCACTCTCCAAATGATCCGCACGCGGTGATCAGGTGCGATGAATTGATCGAGCGAGTACTCGCGCCATTCCGCTTGCTGCCGCTCTGGTCGGTCAAAACGTATTTCGCGGCCTGTTCGCTCGGACATAATTACCTCTCCTGAAAGCGTGAATTCAATAGTCACCCTTGTAGCGCATCGCGTGAATCTGTCCAGGTGAGACATGCAAAAAAATCACGGTCTCTCAGCGGCGCGAACTTCACCGCCGCGAACTTCACCGCCGCGAACCTCACCAGGGTGATCCTCATCGGTGCGAACCTCAGCGGCGCGGCCCACCATCGCAATCTAGCTCGAATCGGTCAACCCATCGTTGTCATCGGTCTTGGAACACATCGCCAGCAGTCGACGCAAGGTTTACTCCACCTGCATCGCACCCCGACACTCGGCAACGTATCCAGCGTTGAGGTACAATACTTCGTTCTAGCTCCTCCCCTACTCACTTCCGACGTGCCCGCTTCGCTCACGGACCGGCCGGTGCCGATCGCAAACTCTCATCGCCCATGGACAGTTCAATTCGTTTCCCCGACTTCCTCGTGGTTGGTTCCGTTAAATGTGGAACCACGAGCCTGCATTACTATCTTTCTCAGCATCCCGAAGTGCATGTCTCGCGGCCCAAGGAACTCAACTTTTTCCTGGGCAAGGATACGCTAACCGAAGAGGAGGCTGCTTCCACCTCGTTGAATTGGCATCGCGGCACGGAATGGTACGGACGGCATTTTCGGACAGACAAACCCGTCTGTGGCGAGCTGTCGCCTCTCTACGTCGATGCATCGTGGCTCCCGGTCACGTTCGAACGCATGGCGCGGCTTGTGCCCGACGCTCGGTTGATCCTCATGGTTCGCGAACCGCTCGATCGACTCTGGTCTCACTTTCTCATGCAGCGGCTTAACGCCTGGATTTCACCCCTCAGTTTCGCCGAGTTCGTGGAAGCTCCGAGTTGCCAGTGGGTTCAAGCCTATTCGGATTACGGCACTCAGCTTCAGACGATACTCAAACACTTTCCCCGAGACGCAGTGCTCGTGGTGGAATCTAAGTCGCTCGATGACCAGCGCGAAGAGACGTTGAGACAGATTTTCCGGTTCCTGGGAGTTGACCCAAGCTATCGTTCTCCCGCCTTTGAACGCCGAATTTATGAGGCGAAACGCCGCCGATTTCCCAGCCTCACCGGCCATCGCATCCTCCAATCGTCGTGGATGACGAAAGCTAGTCGGCGTATTCCCTTCACGCTCTTCGAACCGCTGAGAAATCTGCTCCTGGTTCCGTTCTCCAGCGCGAAGCCGACCAGGGAATTACCGCCCGCCAGTGCGCAGCGCTTGCACGAGCGGTATCGACACGAAGTCGCCTTACTCCGCGAGCTAAGCGGCCAACCCTTCCCGTCGCTCGAACTGCCAGAATAGCAATCCAGCCAGCGCTAGAACGGGCTGCTGTCGTTCGCCCGATCTGTCCCCTTCCGCAGCTCCCTACCGGCGAGTGGTCGAGCTGCCTTTGCTGGTCGACTTGGATTTTCCGGCCGGCTTGGGGCGTTTGGCGAACGACTTGCGAATGATCTCGAGCACTCGAGCACGTTCTTCACCAGTGATCGGTAGTCGTGGCTCACGCACCCATTCATTGCCCAGTCCGGCTTGCTGAATCAGCAGCTTGATGTACTGGATGAAATGGACGTGGGTGTCGAGTTTCATGAGGGGCTGAGCCCAGCGGAACAAGTCGCGCGCCTCATCCCAGCGGCCCGCTCGAGTGAGGTCCCATAGCTGCTGGTTTTCGTAGGGAATGCCCAGGCCACTGCCGGCCACCCAGCCGTCGATTCCCAGGATGCTGGCTTCCAGCACCAAATCATCCACGCCGGTAAACACCGCGTAGCGGCCACCGATGGCGTTATGGATTTCGGTGATGCGTCGAGTGTCCGCGCTGCTTTCTTTGATCGCGACGAAACGCTTTTCGTCCGCCAGTTCGCTGAACATCGCCGGAGTGATGTCGTTGGCATAGCTGATCGGATTGTTGTAGATCATGACGTTGAGTCCGCCCTGGCGAGCCACCGCTCGCAGGTAGCTCATCGACTCCCGCGGATCACCCTTGTAGCTCATGGGCGGCATGAGCATGACGCCGGCCGCTCCCAACTTCTGCACATCCTGCACGTACTCAACAGCCGCACGGGTGCTCGATTCCGCCACACCGCTGACCACCGGCACTCGATCCTTCGCCACCTCGATGGCATGCTTCACCACCGCACGCTTCTCGGCTGGCTGCAACGTTTGATTTTCGCCCAGCGAACCGCAGATCACCAGTCCGCTCACGCCGCTATCGATGAGCACTTCGAGGTGCTTGGCTTGCGCGACCAGGTCTAGGGATTGATCTTTCTTGAGCTGCGTGGTGACGGCGGGAAACACTCCGCTCCAATAAGGCTTAGCCATCTAACTAATCTCCAATACTCGTGGTCCCAAGACATCCGTTTTCGGAGTAATTCCCAGTCCCGGTGCTTCGCTGGCACGCATGAAACCGGCCACTCGGCGCGGCGCGCCGTCGGCCGTGCTGACGGTAACATAACTGTTGAAGTCCGTGCTCGTGAAGCGGAGTTCCTCGGGAGTGCTATGAGCGAGGTGAGCGATGGCGGCGGTGGTAATGTCACCACCCCAGCTATCTTCGAGCGTCATGGCGATTCCCATGGAGACGCACAGATCGCGAGCCTGTTTGGTTTTGGTTAGTCCGCCAAGCTTGCTGATTTTGAGATTCACGACATCCATGGCGAGGTCGGCTTTCCCACGCAGCAGCATCGACAGATCATCGATGTTCTCATCCAGCACGAACGGCTGACGGCAATTGCGGCGCACCGCCAAACATTCCTCATACGTCAAACAGGGCTGCTCAATGTAAACATCGAGGTCGTCAACGGCTCGGACCACTCGTACGGCTTCATGCTGCGTCCAGCCGGTATTGGCATCGGCGACCAGTCGGTCCGTGGGCTGCAGCATCGCTCGCACCGCGCGAATGCGATCGATATCGGTGTCGGGATCGCCACCGACCTTGAGCTGAAAGCGCGTATAGCCGTCGGCACGATAGCCTGCAACTTTCCTCGCCATCTCGTCTGGCGACTCCTGCGAGATCGCTCGGTAGAGCCGCACTTGTTCGCCAAAGCGGCCACCAAGCAGGGTGCAGACCGGCAGGCCAGTGGCTTTGCCGAGCAGGTCCCAGCAGGCGATGTCGATGCCTGTTTTGACGTAGGGATGACCTTTGAGTGCCGCGTCCATGCGGTGATTGAGTTTGGTGAGCTCGCGCGGATCAAAACCGAGCAGATGAGGGCCGAGTTCTTGAATGCCGGCACGAACACCCGCCGCATAGGCCGGCAGGTAAAACGGACCCAGGGGACAGACTTCGCCGTAGCCCACCAATCCGCACTCGGTTTCCACGCCGACGATCGTGCTGTCAAACACCGATACCGACTTGCCGCCCGACCATTTGTAGGTGCCTTCGTAGAGCGGTAACTCAACTCGGTGAGCAAAAATTCGAGCAATCTTCATGCGCAACTCCATCGCCTGTTTCAGCAGCTCGCGATCGGGACCTTGGCCACGAGTGAGTAGCGTACCGGCTCAAGTCGCCAGGACAAGGCCGGGAGTGGGCTTTTAGGTTTAGTGAAACGACACGGGCTGGCACGAATGGCCGGAGGCCATCCGGGTTCATCGATCAAGTCCGATAGCTGGCAATGCTGTATGAGGCGCAGCCATAAACATTGGGAAACACAGAGGCACAGAGGACACAGAGGCTTGGGGAAACACAGAGGCACAGAGGACACAGAGGGACAGCCATAATCATTGGGAAACACAGAGGCACAGAGGTCACAGAGATTGTGACCAGCCTGCCGGCCA
>JBJSXJ010000179.1:0-5713 GCA_046086325.1 Planctomycetota bacterium
CCGACAGAAGCGGAGCGTCGCACAGATGAGCAGCAGCATGAGGTAACGATCAGTCGGGACTATTATCTGGGCGCGTATGAAGTGACTCAGGGTCAGTATATGAAGGTGATGGGTAAGAACCCGAGTTATTTTCAAGGCGACAAAGTAGCCGAGCGTCATCCGACGACCGGTCGAGTCGTGAAGGACGTGGATAGCTCAAACCTCCCAGTGGAACAAGTTTCTTGGGAGGAGGCGGTGGAATTTTGTCGTCGGCTTTCTGCGTTACCCGAGGAGAAGAAGTCGGGGCGTGTGTATCGCTTACCGACGGAGGCAGAGTGGGAGTATGGTTGTCGGGCTGGTAGTAAGACGGCTTATAGCTTTGGCGATGATTCCAGGTTGTTGGACGACTACGGATGGCATGTTAAGAACGCGAAACAGATGACGCATGCAGTCGGCCAAAAGAAGGCGAATGCGTGGGGTTTATACGACATGCACGGGAACGTATTTGAGTGGTGCTCTGACTGGTATGGTGCGTATCCGAAAGTCGGGGTGACCGATCCCACGGGCTCTTCAGAGGGCTCGCTCCGGGCGTTCCGGGGCGGCAGTTGGCGCCTCGACGCGGCGGGGTGCCGGTCGGCGATCCGCTTCAGGAACGTTCCGGCGTCCCGCGGGAGCTCCCTGGGTTTCCGGCTGGCCCTGAGTCCGTTGGAGCCTCCAGCAGCAAGCAAGTAGGAAACAAGCAACAAGAAAAGCAAACGGTAGAGCGTAGCCTTCTGGCGTAGGCACGGAGGGAGCGTCCGCGGAGCAGCGACCGGGGATGCCGCGGTCGTACGACTCTCTGAGTCGTAACTCGGCGGACGCTAGTTCGACTTGGAAAGTCGAGCGACGACGGGTGCCATTCGTGGTTCCGCCTGCTCCCCGCGCATCCCCGGCAGCCGGTTGATGGCCGCGGTCTGGTCCGTGAGCTCGGCGTGGGCGTAGACGCCCAGCGTCAGACGGATGTCGCTGTGGCGAGCCAGCATCTGAGCGACCTTCGGTCGCACTCCCGCGCGCTCCAGCGACGTGATGAACAGATGCCGGCAACTGTGGGAACAAGATAAAAGAAAATATATCTACTAGTCTCGATTCCTAAATTCACCCCAGCCTAATCCACCATACTGAACACCGGTCACGTGAATAGCCTGTTCGCAATAGATGAATCCGATGACATACGGAAAGAATCGCATTGATTTAAGACGCGTACGACCGAAAGCAATGGCCACCGATTCGGGGTGTTGCGAAAGAAGATCGAGCAATTCGATTAATTCATTCTGAAAGCGTTTAGCGACCCGCTCACCCTTATCGCGGTAATAGTCGCGAGCGGCACGAATGTCCGACTTCGCCTCAGGCTCGATGATGATGCGTACTCGAGTCACTTTCCGAAGAGTTCCTCACGGACGGAATCCCACGATTCCCCCAGGCTGCGATCGGAAAAAAAAGCCTTTTCGCGGCGCACAAAATCTGCCTCGAGTTGTTCGGAAACAGGCGGTGGCTCTTCTGTGGCCAAACGGTCGAGTACCGCGTAGGCTAAGGCGAACTGCTGATCTTTGGGTAAAGCCGCTATCGCCGCCAGCAACTCGTTGTCGGTCATCTCATGCCTCGCGATTGAGTTTTGAACTCTCGAATTGTACTCGCAAAAGTCGTTTCCGAGAAGCAATACATCACCCGTAGCGAGTTTCTTGAACAACGTCCCTGTGCAGCCCAGTGCATCCATCGTTCACATGGACGCACGTCTTTTTATTCGAACGATTCGTGTCATTCGTGGTTCTACCTACTCCCCGCGCATCCCCGGCAGCCGGTTGATGGCGGCGGTCTGGTCGGTGAGCTCGGCGTGGGCGTAGACGCCCAGCGTCAAGCGGATGTCGCTGTGACGGGCCAGCGACTCGGCAGGTTTAAACAACTTGAATAATGTACGGAAAACATCAGACTGGGGCCACTCGGAAGAAACGCACCGTGATTCTCGTTGAATTGCCAGGTCCACTTCATGTCAGGTCGACTCCATGCCAGCGCCAACTCCTGAACCGCTACCGACAGCTCCAGAGACAATCAACACGGCGGCGAGTATTAATCAGCTGCGGGATGCATTCATTCAATCTTGGCGGGCTAACCAACGGCCAAGCATTGAGAGTTACCTGAATGGTGTGGCCGCGGATAGGCGCCGAGCCTTACTGCAGGTTCTGCTCCGCGAAGAAATCGCGTTCCGAAAACAACAGGGAGAATCGGTCACTGCGGAACAGTATGTAAACCGGTTCCCGGATGCGGCTGAAACGGTCCAGCAGGCGTTTGACCAAATAAATCCGGCTGCGGAATCGGATGTCAACTATGACACGGTATCCGGAGGTCAGGTGTTGTCCAACGTTGGCTCCAGACATAAATCCACGGGCCTGTCGAGCCAGCTTGATTCCGCATCCAGTCGCTATCGCAAAGTGCGAATGCTGGGGGAGGGAGCCTTTGGTTCTGTCTGGTTAGTGGACGACTTGGAATTGAAACGCCAAGTGGCGTTGAAAGAACCACGCACCGAACGGCTTCGTGAACCGGCTGATTTGGAATCCTATCTGGCCGAAGCTCGAATTCTCGCGAGCCTCGACCATCCTCATATCGTGCCGGTCTACGACGTGGGACGCACTCCCGAGGGTTCGTGCTACGTGGTCTCCAAGCTTATTGACGGCACCGATCTCGCCAACTACGTCAGCAAGAAACCGCTGTCTTTCGACGAGGCGGCTCGTCTTGTCGCCCAAGTGGCGGACGCGCTCCAGCACACGCACAATCGCAAGCTCGTGCATCGCGACATAAAGCCAGCCAATATTCTGATCGACCAGGCAGGCAATCCCTACGTCACGGATTTTGGGCTGGCGCTGCGCGAGGAGGATCTGGAGAACCAAGTTGGATTCGCTGGCACACCGGCTTACATGAGCCCCGAGCAGGCACGCGGTGAAAGTCATTTGATCGATGGTCGATCCGACATCTTCAGTTTGGGAGTGTTGTTCTACGAACTGCTCACAGGAACTCGTCCCTTCCAAGGAACAACCTGGCAACAAGTCATCCAACGAATTAAGACCGAAGATCCCAAGCCGCTACGACTCCGAAACGAAGCCATTCCCAAGGAACTCGAACGGATCTGTCTGAAAATGCTCGCCAAACGAGCCGCCGATCGTTTCCTTTGCGCGGCAGACCTGGTGGACGACCTGCGGAGCTGGTCCGCGCCATCCCGTGCGACGCACTCGACGCCATCCGCGCTGCGCATTGTTCCGAAGGGATTGCGATCGTTCGATGCGAACGACAGCGATTTCTTTGTGGAGTTACTGCCGGGACCGCGCGATCGCGACGGCCTACCGGAATCTCTGCGATTCTGGAAGACCCGGATTGAAGAGCGCGATCCGGACAAGACGTTTCGAGTTGGCTTGCTGTATGGTCCGAGTGGCTGCGGCAAATCGTCGCTCATGAAAGCGGGACTATTACCGCGGCTGGCCGACCACGTCATCCGCGTATTCATCGAGTCGACCCCGGACCAGACGGAGACACAGTTACTTCATGCTCTGAGGAAAAACTGCGGAGATCTGCCATCCAACTTGCCCTTAAGCGAAACTCTAGCCACGATTCGACGGGGCAAAGCGATACCCGCCAGTCGTAAAATCCTCATCGTGTTCGATCAGTTCGAACAGTGGCTGCACGCCCACGGAGCGGAACAGGATACGGAACTTGCGGCAGCACTGCGGCAGTGTGATGGTGAACGGATTCAAGTGATGTTGCTGGTGCGCGATGATTTTTGGATGCCAGTTTCCGAATTCATGCGCGGCCTTGAAGTACCCATTCTTGAGGGGATCAATGCCAGCGCCGTTAGCCTGTTCGACCAGCTCCATGCAAAGAAGGTGCTCACTCAGTTTGGTATCGCGTATGGTCGATTGCCGACAGACATCGACAAGTTATCTCAATTCGAGCGGGACTTTCTGTCAAAAGCAGTCTTGGATTTGGCGCAGGATGGCAAAGTGATTTGCGTCCGCTTGTCGCTGTTTGCCGACATGATGCAAGGACGTACCTGGACTCCAACCGCGTTGCAGGATGTCGGTGGCACGACAGGCGTTGGAAGAACATTTTTAGAGGAAACGTTTAGCAGTCGTTCGGCACCACCCCAGCATCGACTGCACCAGGAAGCGGCACAAGCGGTCCTGAGAGCGCTCCTCCCGGGTGCTGGTTCCAACATCAAGGGTTACAGTCGGACAACAGGCGAACTGCGGGAAGCCAGCGGCTACGCGACTCGGCCCCAGGATTTTGCCGAGTTGATGCGCATCCTGGACAGCGAAGTGCGGCTGATCACTCCGGTCACAACCGCAGGCCAAGAGCCAGCCTACCAATTAACGCACGATTATCTGGTTCCTTCGCTGCGTGATTGGCTTACCAGTAAGCAGCGGGAGACATCGCGTGGTCGAGCGGAGCTGAAATTAGAGGAACGCTCCGCAACCTGGAATGCCAAGCGAGAAAATCGGTACTTACCGTCGCTCACAGAATTCCTGAGTATCCGACTGCTGACGGACCAGAAGCATTGGACGGATGCCCAGCGCGGCTTGATGGCACGAGCAGGACGCACTCACGGCCTGCGAACAGCAATCGGGCTGCTGGTGCTCGTAGTGCTACTGTCGACGGGCATTCTGGTAGGCAATCGAGTTCAACGCCGGCAAGAGGCAACTCGAGTTCAAGGACTTGTGGATAGCTTAGTGAAGGCCGACCCGAGTAAGCTGCCGGAGATTATTCAGGAAATACGGCAAAACCCGGAGCTGGCCGCCAAATATCTGAGTGACTATCTTGATGACCAGCCCGATAACGTCGACGAAGAGCGAGCGCAGTTGCATGCGCGGCTAGCCACGGTGACCGATGATGCGTCGCTGGTCGAATCCCTGCTGGAGGAGCTGCTGACGGGCAAAGTTACGTATGTGCTGCCCATTCGACAGCAGTTGAAACCGCACACAACGGAGATTTCGGGGCGATTGCAGCAACTGTTCCGCGATGAAAAAGCGGATCCACAGCGGCGATTTCGGGCGGCGATGGCTTTAGCGGATTATGTACCGGCCGCGGACCCAGACTTTTGGACCGACTCGGATAGGGCGTTCATCGCGCAGCAGTTGGTACGGGAGAACACGGAGTTTCAGCCACTGATACGCGAGGCGCTGCGGCCAATTCAAGGGAAGTTACTGGAGGCGCTCGAAGCAATCTTTGTATCGACGTCAGCAAGAGAAGGTGAGCGGCTGAGTGCTGCCAATGCGTTTGCAGATTACGCATCGCAGGATGTTAGTCTGCTCGCTCGACTGCTTGCTGATGCCACCCCGGAACAGCACCAAGTTCTCTATCCGCTGGTGGCGGCCGCCAAGAGCGCAGAAACGATCGCGCAGTTGGAAACGATTGTCGGCGAGCTTCCGCCGGAGGAGTTAGGATCGGTAGCACGCGTGCCATTTGGCCAGCGGCGAGCGAATGCTGCGGCGACGCTGTTGCGATTGGGCGAGCGCGAGAAAGTTTTACCGGTATTCAAGATGACGGATGATCCGGAGGCGATGACTCAATTCATCTTCCGGTGTCGACCGCGAGGAGTGGGAATCGATTCGCTCCTGGAATTGTTTGACCTGGTGAATGCTGCACCGAAGGATCGCTATCCGCCCAACAGTCGTTATGCGCTCCTGCTGTCACTGGGCGAGTTCGCGCTGGA
>JBJSXJ010000180.1:0-6027 GCA_046086325.1 Planctomycetota bacterium
TGGTTCGCCACGGCATACATAACCCACCACAGACGTCGCGCGACGTCGAAATGGTGTCCATCAGCCACTCTGGCCTCGAAGGGTATGCCGAACATGTCTCAGGATCCCGCTGCGCTTTCGCATCAAAAGGCTGCGCTTACGCCTAAGCAGCGTCTTTTTCAGATCGCCACGATTCTTGTCCGCAGCGTGGCTCGGTTCCACCAGAGGGCTGATCCGCTCGCTGCTGAAAAACTTGGCGATTCTCGTCAGCCAGGCCTTGAGGATGTCTCGGAAACGAGGCTCTGTGTGTCGGGTACGCCGGAGGCTGGAGACCCGAGGCCGGAGGAAATCGGCTGAAAGTCCGCTTTTACCTTCCGCCTCAAGTCTCAAGCCTCACGCCTATTCTGTAAGGAGAAACCGCTGACCATGTGGGACATTCCCTGGGAGATTGCACGCCTTGAGCGAATGACGGTCGGCCAATTGGCCGACCGTCTACGAGGAGATCGTGGGTGAGAAGTTGTTCCCAGAATCCAACGCCCTCACCGGCGGCCAACTCACACGAAACTCGAATGGACCAAAAATACGCCGAAAATGTCCGTTGCTGTCGTATGAATTCGATTTACCTTCGTTATGGCTGGCATTGCGGATTTTTGCATTCAAAACAGAGGGTGAAGCATGTCCATTCGATTCCTGGCAACCGCTCTACTGGTTGCGACATTTATGTTTTGGAACATCTATCAAGTAGGCCAGTTGCGAATTGAATTTCGTGACGCAAAAAAACAAGTCGCTCAAGCCCTGGGCGAATGCCGCCAAGCGGAGGAGGCGTTGAAACGCGAACATCAATTCTATCTGCAAAATTCAAGCCTGGCACAGGAAGATCGCCGAGTTCTGCGACTTGAATGGCAAGGTTTTGAGCAAGACTATTCACCCGATATCCGACACGCCTTGCATGATAATTTAGCTTCGGCCACTCAGGTCAAGTGTGCTCTGGAATCTGAATACCAAAATGCAGATAACTTCCTTTCAAAGTCCAAGACGCTCGTCCAGTCCTTGGAAGAGCTACACCTGGAAAGCACGCGACAGGCAGCCAGTATTAGAGAATTAAATGACATGGAGAAACTCGAAAAGAGGATCGCCGATCTCGGAACAACCCTCGATATGATCGAGAAAGAAGCCAATCGCCGCATCGCCGCAGCTGAAAAATGTGCTCAGCAAGCTGAAAAAGTCGGACAGGAAGCTGTAGCAAAATTGAATCGTACCGAAGTCGAGTTGAGGCTAGCTAAAAACCAGTTATCTGATTTGGAACGTAAAATCCAACGAGCAAGATACCGTCTCCCTTCTCAATATTCTCATTTGTTTTGAATTGTGCGATGTTCTAGATCTCCGATCAGTGAGGTTTCCAGAGTGCTCCTCAGTCGAGGTTCTGGAAGGCAGAGGGGGATTGGCTCGCGGTTTTTAACCGGACGCTAACGCGTTCCGGCTTCAACCGGACGCTAACGCGTTCCGGCTGTAACCCCGCAGTAAAAAAGAGTAGTTGTCGCCTCGGCCAAACGAGTTCCTTTTTTTCCTGTGGGGTAGAAGATATTTCCAACAAAACGCTCATACCATGAGGCTGCTTTAACGCACGATCGACTGGACCACTTCGCCATGGACATCCGTGAGACGCATGGCGCGGCCTGCGTAGCGGTAGGTGAGCTGTTCGTGATCGAGTCCCAAGAGGTGTAAGAGGGTCGCGTGCCAGTCATGGATGTGCATCTTCTCGTGCACCGCTTGATATCCCAAATCGTCAGTCTGGCCGTAGGACAAACCACCTTTCACTCCGCCTCCCGCCATCCACATCGTAAAACCCTTGCTATTGTGATCGCGGCCGTCGCCGCCCTGCGCGTGAGGCGTGCGTCCGAACTCGCCACCCCACACCACTAGCGTGTCGCTGAGGAGTCCGCGCTGCTCAAGATCGGTGAGCAGTCCGGCAATCGGCTGATCGACCGCTCGACAACTGGCGGTCAGTGAATCCTTCAGTGAACGGTGATGATCCCAGCCCCCCGCCGTCACTTCCACAAAACGCACACCGGCTTCGATGAGTCGTCGCGCGAGCAGACACTGGCGCCCGAAGACGCTCGATGCACTCGCCGCTCGACCACCACCCAGCCCTCCACCACCCAGCCCTCCACCACCCAGCCCCCCACCACCGGGCGCTGCCATGCCACCGTTTTCACTCGCCCCTGCGCTGCCACCCTCAATGCCATACAAACGCAGGGTGGCGGCTGTTTCCTGCTTCAGATCGAGCGTGCCTGGCATTTCCTTTTGCATGCGAAACGCGAGCTCATACGAAGAGATCAAGGACTCGACGGCGCTGGACTCGCCCAGCTGGTCGGGAGCCGCACGGCTCAGTTCCGCCGCGAAGTCGAGTTGCAGGCGCTGAGCGTCCAGACTGCGCCGACTGTTTTTCAAGTTACTCACCTGCTCCCCACCCGTCAGCGAACCACCAATGCGAGTGCCTTGATAAACGGCCGGTAAAAATGAGGCGGAGTAATTGGCCGAGCCGCCGTTGGTCTGGGGCGGATTGATCGTGATGAAGCCGGGCAAGTTGTCGTTTTCAGAACCGAGACCGTAGAGCACCCACGAGCCGAGACTGGGTCGTGGAAACTGATAGATGCCACAATGCATTTGTAAAAACGCTTGCGGATGATTCGGTAGGTCGGTGTGCATGCCGCGGAGCAAGCAGAGCTGGTCCGCATGACGTGCCAGCGAGGGGAATAATTCGCTAATCCAAAGTCCACTTTCTCCATGCTGGGCGAAGGTGAATGGCGAGCCATAGAGTTTCGCTCCGAAGAGCCCGCCGCGACCGCCGGGTACCGCTTGGCCACTGCGAGCGGTGAGTTCCGGTTTGTAATCAAACGTGTCGACGTGGCTGGGACCACCTTCCATGCAGAGGAAGATCACTCGTTTGGCTCGCGGCGTGAAATGCGGTGTTCGACCGGCTGCCAGCGCCGTGCGCGGCACGGTCTGCTGAGCCAAAGCGGCCAACGCCAGATAGCCAAAGCCCAAACGACTGCTCCGGAGCCAATCACGTCGTGTTAACATCGTTGCACCTGTTCGCCGTTCGGGGTTTCACTCACTGCATCCTCACCGCTGATTCACCACGGGCCGTCGTGGTCGCGTGCGTTAACGCTGGTACTGAAATTCAGCGCTCGCCAGCATCGCTTGGCACAGCGCACTCCAGATTTCCTGGTCGCGCCCCATGATTCGTGGTCGTTCGCGTGCACTTTGCACACGATAGCGATCGACGAACTGCACGGCCAACTTCTGTTCCGCCGCACTGGGTAGTCGCCCAAAAATGCGCCGATAGGCCAGTTCCACGCGCGCGTAATCGGAACTCACCACTTTCAATTGTTCGGCCGTCGCGTCTGCCGCGCGCAGCACGAAAGGATTATTCAGTACGAAGAGGGCTTGCGCGGGAACGATGGTGGGCGCGCGACTGGCGGTGATCAAGCTGGGGTCGGCGCAGTCGAAAAGTGCCAGCGATTCGGGCAGGCTGTCGCGCACGATCGGCAGATAGATGGACCGCTGCACGCTGCGCGGGTCTTGGATGGCTGCCGCTAGCGGATCACCTCCGAATCGCACTCGGACCACCGGCCCTTCACCGATACGAGCCACGGCGGAACCGACGGGCGGAGTGAGCTGCAGTTGGCCGCTTACGGCGAGCATGGAGTCGCGGAGCAGTTCAGCATCCAGGCGGCGCGGTGTCATCCGCCAGAGCCAGGTGTTGTCGGGATCGATCTCCAGGGCAGTCGGTTGTTCGCGCGAGCTCATCTGATACGTGTCGGAGCAGACGATTCGTTTGATGAGCGATTGGATATTCCAGCCATCGGCGATGAAGCCTTGAGCCAAGTAATCGAGCAGTTCGGGGTGCGACGGCGGGCGACCGGAGCGTCCGAAATCGTCGGCGGTGGGTACCAGTCCTTGGCCGAAGAGTTGCCGCCAGACTCGATTGACAAACACGCGTGCGGTCAGCGGATTGTCGGGACTGGCGATCCAGCGAGCCAGTTCGAGGCGTCCGCTGTGCTGCGAGTCGATGGCGAGTGAGGTGGAGGCGAGCATGGCAACAGTGCCGCGCGGAATGGTCGAGTCGGTGGGCTGTTCCGCTTCGCCGCGCTCAAAAATGGGACTGTCGCCAATGATCCGGGTACCGTTATAGGTGTACCCGGCGAAGCCCATCAGGTTCGTGGGGCGACCGCGTCCACCACGCAGACCAGCACCGCCACGATTGGCTCCCGAGCCGCTGGATGGTTCGGCCGGTGGCGGTCGATCCCGCACACCCATGGCCAGCAGCTTGGGTTGTCCGTCGGCCTCGTAGGCATCCAGTTTTGCTTGCAAGAGTGCCAGTTGACCGGTGGCGAAAAATCGTAGCAAAGGGTCCTTCTGTCGATCCATCGATTCGCGCGTGCTTTGCAGCTGCTGTTCGATCCGCTGCCGCTCGGCGGCCGATAGCGGCGGAGTTCCCGCGGGCTGCAGGGCATTTGCGGGAAGGGTTAGCAGCGGAGATTTGCGCTGCGCGTTGATAAACGATACAGTGCCGTAACAGGTTTCGGTGCTGCGGAAGATGCCTGCCAAGGCGTAGTAATCGCGCTGCGTAAAGGGATCGGATTTGTGGTCGTGGCAGCGGGCACAGGCGACGGTGATCCCGAGAAACGCCTGCGTGGTGACATCGATTTGTTCGTCGACCAGGTCGAGTTCAAATTTTAGGCCGTTCAGTTCGTTGAGGGATTTGGGACCGATGGCCAAAAAGCCGGTCGCGATCATTCGTTCGGCGCGTTGTGCCGGATCGTCACTTGGAAGAAGGTCGCCGGCGAGCTGTTCGAGGATGAACTGATCGAACGGTTTGTTCTGGTTGAACGCGCGAATCACGTAATCGCGGTAGCGCCACGCTTGAGGGTAGGCGAAGTTCACCGTTTTTCCGGTGCTCTCGGCGTAGCGCGCGACATCCAGCCAGTGGCGTGCCCATTTTTCACCGAAGCGCGGCGAGGCCAGCAGTTGATCGACGAGTGCCTCCCAGCGCTGCTCCCGCTGCTCCCGCTGCTCCCGCTGCTCCCGCTGCCACGCTTCCAGCTCGGCAATCGTGGGTGGAAGTCCGGTGAGGTCAAGCGAGAGGCGGCGCAGGAGGGTCGCCGGGTCAGCGGGCGGATTGGGCGCGAGCTGTCGGGACTGGCGCGCGGTGTGGACGAAGCGATCGAGTTCCGTTTTTCCTTGGGCGGGTGTTGCCGGGGCGTCGTTGGCGACCGGTGGAGGCACGGCTTGCAGCGGCTGATAGGCCCAGTGCTTTGGCTCTTCCCCGCAGAGCATGGGCAGCAGCAGAACGCGATCTGGCGCGAGTGCTGGTGCGAGAGCGAATGCAAGAGCCAGTGTGAGAGCCAGCGCGAGAATCGGTCGTAGAGTCAGAGCCCCACGCAGTTTCCCAGTCATCGTTGGCGCGTGTGCCACACGGTTGGAACTCGGATGGTTCCCGAGCTGATCAACATTCTTCATGGGGTTCCTCACGAAGTTTTTCACTGGATGACTCGTGAACAGCTGGCTGGTTTCCGGCCACCAGGAAAAACCGGGTTCCGGGCGTTACCGGAGCAGGATGGGAGCGGCTGCGACGAGCGGGTAAGTATAGCGGCGAGGGCCATCTTGAGGGAATAAAATCCGGGTGGACCGCGCACAACCAGCTGGGCCGGCCCGCAGTGAAAAAAACAGTTCATCCGACTCAAGCGTACTTGGCTCGATGTAGTTGATAGCGTTTGAGGGTGAGGAATTCTTGAACACCCAGGCCGTACTTTGGTCCATTCGCAGTTTTGAACTTGTCATTTGGTACCTTCGAGAGGGCGTCGTGGTGAAGTAGACCCCAGTTTAAGGCTGCCATGCGATCGCGGGAGTCACGCAATCGTGCCGTCCTGGACGTCGAGTGTTCGGTTGATCCGCCAACTCCATCAAGGACCGAAGGTCCGACCAATCACCTAGCCCAGCCCAGCGGGCTGGGTTTCAGGGAGCCATTGAAACTCGGACCAG
>JBJSXJ010000181.1:0-10459 GCA_046086325.1 Planctomycetota bacterium
CCGTCGGCAGCAGAGGCGACGCGCGAGTTTGCACCGGCTCAAACGGTCGCCATCATTGGTCGCGATCACATCTTGGCGGGCGACATCGATGGCATGATCAATCTGATGCTCGCGCCCACGACCAGTAAAATGTCGGCCGAGGAGCTCGACCGAGCGCGACCGCAAATTGACGAACAGAAGAAACAGATGTTTCGTCAGCAGCTGCAAGGCGAAGTTCAAACCAAACTAGGCTATCTCGATTTCATGCGTCAGGTGCCGCCCGATAAAGCCAATGATTTGCAGAAGCGGATCAATGAGTCGTTCGAAAAAGATCTCGAAACCGTCCGGCAACGACTGCGCGCAATAGAAGCTCAAGCCAAGCAAGAAGCAGAAGAGGCTAAATCGAATCCCACGGTCTCGTTCAAAGAAACTAATCCCAATCGCAAAGATGAGGTCGTCGATCTGGCTCGACGAGATCCAATTCTTTTCCGTTTGTCGATGCTCATGAATCAGGCTGAGATTGAGACGCTGGGTGATTTGGATCAGATGCTGCGTCGCTATGGTTCGTCGCTGGAGAAGCAGCAGCGAGCCTACGGTGAACACAAACTGATGCAGATGTCGGTCATGAAGAATGTGCGCAAGGATGTGGAAGTCACGCACGAGCAGATGCTGAGTTATTACCGCGAGCACTTGGAAGATTATGCGATTCCAGCGCGCGTGAAGTGGGAAGAGATTATGGTACGGTTTGATCGTCATCCCAACGAAGAGGCGGCGACGACGGAAATCTCGACACTCGGCAATGAGGTCTATCTGGGTGGCGCCACGCTGGCGGCGGTGGCCAAACGCAGCTCGCACGGACCAACAGCCGCTCAGGGCGGCCAGTATGAATGGACGGACCGCGGTAGCCTGGCGTCTAAAGTAATCGAAGATGCCCTCTTCGATCTCCCCCTGAATCAACTCAGCCAAATCATCCGCGATGAACGTGGCTTGCACATTGTACGCGTCTTGGAGAGAACCGAGGCGACTTATGTGCCCTTTCTCGAGGCACAGGTCGAGATTAAGGAAAAGATTCGCGGCGATTACCGACAGACGGACGTGCAGAATTACCTCAATAAACTGAAGAAAACCACGAACGTCTGGACCATTTTCGACGATCAGTAAGCTCTCCGGATCGGCCCCGGGACGGACTCTGGCCGTCCCTTCAGGTGGTGAATTGTCGAACGCTTCTCGGCTCGCTAAACTGCTAGCCAAGATTTCCTCATTCGATTCCTTGATTCCCACTCGCCTGCGTGCCGTCCACTGGCCGACGAAAGGAACTGGTCCATGTCCGAGGTTGCGAAGTTAAAGCTCCCCGACCGTGAAGTTGATCTGCCGATTTTGGTTGGCACGGAAAAAGAACCAGCGATCGACATCTCCAAATTGCGGGCCGAGAGCGGCTATGTAACGCTCGACGAAGGCTACATGAACACCGGTGCGACGACCAGCTCCATCACCTACTTGGATGGTGAAGTCGGAACGCTGCGGTATCGCGGTTATCCGATCGAGATACTGGCCGAGCAGTGTGATTTTCTGGAAGTGAGTTACTTGCTGGTCTACGGCGAATTGCCGAACGCCAAGCAACTCGAAGAATTCCGCAGCTCGATCCTGCATCATTCGATGCTGCACGAAGATATGCGGTCATTCTACGACGGTGTCCCCCGCGACGCTCATCCCATGGCCATCTTATCGTCGGTGGTCGGAGCGATGTCGGCCTTTTATCAGGACTCGCTCGATCCGCTCGACCCACGTCAAGTCGAGATCGCCATTCATCGTTTGATTGCCAAGCTGCCGACGATTGCCGCCTACAGCTACAAGAAATCAGTCGGTCAGCCTTTCATGTATCCGCAGAACGACCTGTCGTACTGCGCGAACTTCCTCCGCATGCTGTTCGCTACGCCGTGCGAACCGTATGAAATCGATCCAGATTTTGTGCGCGCCCTCAACATGCTGCTCATCGTCCATGCTGATCACGAGCAGAACTGCAGCACGTCAACGGTCCGCATGGTTGGTTCCTCGAACGCCAATCTTTTCGCCTCCATCACGGCCGGCATTTGCGCTCTGTGGGGCCCTCTGCACGGCGGTGCCAATGAGCAATGTGTGCGGATGCTCGAACAGATCATTGCCGATGGCGGCGACGTCAAGAAGTACGTCGAGATGGCGAAGGATAAGAAGAGCGGTTTCCGCTTGATGGGCTTCGGTCACCGAGTTTACAAAAACTACGATCCTCGCGCCAAAATCATCAAACGTCAATGTGACATCCTGCTCGGCAAACTTCACATCCGTGATCCGCTCTTCCAGGTCGCGCAGGAACTGGAAGATGTCGCCCTGACCGATCCATACTTCATTGAGAAGAAGCTGTACCCGAACGTCGACTTCTATTCGGGCGTCATCTACCGAGCTCTGGGAATTCCCGTGCAGATGTTTACCGTGCTGTTCGCCCTCGGCCGAACCCCCGGCTGGATCGCTCACTGGATGGAAATGCAAGGCTCGGCGTCCAAGCGCATCTGTCGCCCGCGACAGATCTACGTCGGCCCCACCGAGCGCCCCATGATCCCGCTGCCACGTCGCTAACGCCGCCGCCCCTCGTTGGGTTGCGCACGGAGACTCGGTCGGATTGCGCACGGAGAACACGGGTTTGTTTCGCACGGAGACACGGAGACACGAAGGATTTTCGGTAACGTTTTTTTACAGTCCTAAATCTAGGTCCTAAATCCCAGTCCTAAATCCAAGCGAATCCACTCCGTGTCTTTGTGTCTCCGTGCGAAACACACCCGTGTTCTCCGTACGAAACAAACCCGTGTTCTCCGTGCGAAACTAGTTCCCCGTGCGAAATAAACCCGTGTCCACGCGAACGGAAATCGATACACCCGCGCTCCTCATCGACCTCAACGCACTCGATCGCAACATACAGCGACTGCGTGATTTCTGTCAGCAGCATGGCGCGAACTGGCGCCCACATGCGAAGAGCTACAAAAGCAGTTGGTTAGCTCGTCGAGTGGTGGAGGCGGGAGCGATTGGTGTAACCTGCGCGAAGCTGGGGGAAGCGGAGCTGTATGCAGCGGCGGGAATTCATGACCTGCTCATCACCTGTCCGCTCGTTGGCCCCCACAAGATGACTCGCCTTGTGGCACTAGCCCAGCGAGCTCGGCCGATTGCTGTCGTCGATCATCCGCAGCAGGTGACCGCCATTTCTCAGGCGGCAGAGGCCGCCCACGTTTCCATCCGCCTGCTCATCGAAATCGACATTGGCATGCAGCGCTGCGGCGTTGCTCCGGGAGCGGCGGCCGTGGAGCTGGCACGTTTTATCCAGCAATCTCCCGGAGTGGAATTAGCGGGAATTATGGGCTGGGAGGGACATGCCTTAACGCTCACCGACTTGGCGGAAAAGCAAGTAAAAATTGCCGCGGCTTTAGAGCATCTAAAAACCACACGAGCTGCGCTGCTAGCCGCCGGCTTGCCGTGTGACATCGTGAGTGCTGGCGGCAGTGGCTCATTTCCCTGGACCGTGCCGCTTGGCATCGCCACCGAAATCCAAGCAGGCGGAGCGATCTTGATGGATCAGTTTTATCGCGAGAAATGCAGCATCACGTCGCAAGAGATTGCCTTGACGCTGATTTCTACGGTGACGAGTCGTCCGACGGACAAACGTGTGGTGCTCGACTTTGGGCGCAAATCGCTGAGTCCCGATCTCGGCTTGCCCAAGGCACTGAATCGCGACGATCTGCAGCCGCTCTGGTTATCCGCCGAACATGCGGTCTGCGAAGTCACTCAGGGTGTCGGGCCTCAGATTGGCGATCGAGTGGAATGGATTCTTGGCTACGGCGACTGGACGACGGTGCTGCACGACTACTATTACGTTTGTCGCGGCGAACAGGTAGAAAGCGTGCAACCGCTCGACGCTCGCGGTCGCGCTGATTGAAACTAGCGAGGGCTGATGGAATGTTCTCTTTGGCTGGGCAACGAGCGCTGATTGTGGGAATTGCGAATGATCGTTCGCTGGCGTATGGCTGTGCGCGGTGGCTGAAGCAGGCGGGAGCGGAACTGGCGATCACCTATTTGAATGACAAAGCGCGACCGTATGTTGAACCGCTGGCGCGGCAGCTCGAAGCGTCCATCTGCGCGCCCCTCGATGTGACTCAGCCCGAGCAGCTTGAGCAGCTCTTTGCACTCATCGATCAGCGCTGGGGCGGTTTGGAATCGCTGGTTCATTCGATCGCGTTTGCCACGAAGGAGGATCTGCACGGGCCGCTCGTGGACTGTTCGGCGAGCGGCTTTGGGTTGGCAATGGACATCTCGTGTCACTCGCTGTTGCGACTCGCGAGGCTGGCCGCACCGCGGATGAAGGCCGGAGGATCAATTACGACGATGACGTTCGTGGGAGCTCGGCGAGTGATCCCGAACTATGGCGTGATGGGACCGGTGAAGGCAGCGCTGGAAGCGACGGTCAGGCAGCTCGCGGTGGAACTCGGGCCACGTCGTATCCGAGTGAATGCGATCTCGCCGGGTCCCGTGAAAACACGAGCTGCTTCGGGGATCAAAGATTTCGAGCAATTATTTCAGCAGGTAAGTGGCGAGCTGCCGCTTCAAGAAGCCATCTCACCGGACGATGTGGGAGCGACCTGTGCATGGCTCACGTCCCCCGCCGCCGCGCATGTTACGGGGACCATCTTACCGGTCGATAGCGGCTGGGAAATCGTCGGCTAACTCATCGCCAGGCCCCAAGATTTTAGCGGTACGGGCGTGAGCCCTCCGGCAGCGGTACGGGCGTAAGCCCTCTGGTAGCGGTCAGGGCGTAAGCCCTCTGGCAGCATTCGAGAGCGGCACGGCACTCGCCGGTAGAGGATGAACTCGAACGCCGGCCGGACGGCTTACGCCGATGCCGTTACATTCCGGCCGGACGGCTTACGCCGATACCGCTACATTCCGGCCGGACGGCTGACGCCGATACCGCTATTTTTCATGCTGCCGCCGTTGCTCTTTTAGCGGTCCGGGCGTGAGCCCTCCGGCTGCGGTCCCGGCCGAAATCCTGGTGTCTGTCTTTCATAGTCGTATAACAAAATCCCTAAACTTGAATTGCCCTCCAAGTCACACTTGCGAGCCGGTCCTGGGATCAATCATGATATTCTTTCGCGAACCGAGCCCCTGATCCTATTAACCTTATGGAGGATCATGAACGAGCATTCTCCCAACGAACCGTCCCAGGAACCCGCACCGCAGGTCCCGCCTAAGCACACGCTGCAGCCCGCGAGCGAACCAGAGCTGCATTCGATTTCGACCGATCGAACGGTCGATACCGGTTCCAACGCGGCGGCGTCCCCGGCTGCCGCTTTCGGCAGCGATGCATTGCCACGCTCCGATCGCTACCGGAAGCTCCAGAAAATTGGTGAGGGAGGTTATGGGGCCGTTTGGCTGGTCGAGGATTTGGAGCTGGGACGACAAGTGGCACTCAAAGAGCCCCTTTCCAGCCGCCTGCGGACGCGTGAATCGGTGGAAACCTTTCTCCGGGAAGCGCGAATGGTCGCCAGCCTCGATCATCCTCATATTGTTCCGGTCTATGATGTTGGGCGGACGGAAGCGGGTTCTTGCTATGTTGTTTCCAAACTGATCGACGGCCAGGATCTGGCTTCGTACATCGAGCAGAGGAAGCCATCGTTCGACGAGATCGCGCAATGGATCGCTCAGGTTGCGGAAGCACTCCAGCACACCCACAATCGCGGCTTGGTTCATCGTGACATCAAACCCGCCAATATTCTGATCGATCGCACGGGGCATCCGTTCATAACTGATTTCGGACTCGCGCTGCGGGATGAAGAGTTTGGTCAGGATCACCGCTTGGCGGGCACTCCGAGTTACATGAGTCCCGAGCAAGTACGCAGCGAAGGGCATTTGATCGACGGCCGCTCGGATATCTTCAGCTTAGGGGTGGTGCTATACGAGCTACTAACTGGGGTGAAGCCATTTCGTGGTATGACTGCCCCGGAGGTTTTTGAGCAGATTCGGCTAGCGGAGCCGAAGCCACTGCGACAACGTAATCCGGCAATTCCCAAGGAACTCGAACGCATCTGCTTGAAGGCCCTGGCCAAGCGAGTAGCGGATCGCTATCGGTGTGCCTCGGACATGGCGGACGAACTGCGGAACTGGTCCCAGGTGGCCGATGCGGATCTCGCCGCCACCGCACTCAAGGTCGTACCCAAGGGGCTCCGTTCATTCGATGCCGGTGACAGCAGTTTTTTTCTGACGCTGCTGCCCGGCCCACGCGATCGCGAGGGACTGCCAGAATCCCTGCGCTTCTGGAAAACTCGCATCGAGGAAACGGATTTGGAGCAATCGTTTCGGATTGGGTTGGTGTACGGGCCGAGCGGCTGTGGAAAATCGTCGCTGCTGAAGGCCGGGCTATTGCCTCGACTGGCCGATCATGTGCTTCGAGTGTTTGTGGAGGCGACGCCGGATCAGACCGAGCAGCAGCTTTTGAAAGGCTTGCGACGCGCCTGCGGAGATGTGCCGCGCGAGGCGACACTGACCGAGACTCTTATGACGATCCGCAAGGGTCAAGGCCTGCCAGCGGGGCGCAAGCTGGTGATCGTGATCGATCAGTTCGAGCAGTGGTTGCACACCCACGGCGCAGAGGTGGAATCCGAACTGGCCGTCGCACTGCGGCAATGTGATGGGGAGCGGCTGCAAACGATTTTGCTGGTGCGAGATGATTTCTGGATGCCAGTCAGCCGTTTTATGAAAGAACTCGACACACCCATGGTCGAAAATCAAAACTGCCTGGCAGTGGATTTGTTCGACCCCTTACATGCCCGCAAGGTCCTCGTGGAATTCGGCAAAGCTTACGGTCGTTTACCGGAAGGGGATGGTGCGCTGAGCGAGGAGCAGGAGGCGTTTCTCAGTCAGGCGGTGAGTGAGTTAGTGGAAGAGGGCAAGGTGATCAGTGTACGACTGGCGCTTTTTGCCGACATGATGAAAGCGCGCGATTGGCATCCCGAATCGCTCGCGATGGTCGGCGGGATCGCGGGCGTGGGCACGACCTTTTTAGAGGAAACGTTTAGCAGTCGGACGGCGCCGCCAAGGCACCGTTTGCATCAAGAGGCGGCGCGCCTGATCTTGCGAGCTCTCCTGCCCGGCTCGGGCACGGATATCAAAGGGCACAGCCGGTCTGCCGCCGAATTGCAGGTCGATTGCGGTTATCAGCATCGATCGCAGGAATTCACCGAGTTGCTGCGGATTCTGGATCGCGAAGTCCGGCTCATCACGCCCGCGCTGCGCGAGGAATCATCAAGCGAACCAACGGCACAGGCAGGTATCCAGGCCGATGAAGCAGGGAACCAGGTCGATGAGGAAGTGGGGCGTGAGCAGGCGAAACCTGCTTATCAGCTCACGCACGACTATCTCGTGCCCTCCCTCCGCGATTGGCTCACCCGCAAACAGCGAGCAACTCGACGCGGACGAGCGGAATTGCGGCTGGAAGAACGAGCGGCCGCTTGGTCTGTAAAGCAGGAAAACCGTCAACTGCCTTCGGTGGTTGAATACGTACGGATCGCGTCGCTGACCGAAAGAAGCAACTGGACTGCTAGCCAGCGGCGCATGATGGCACAAGCCACTCGGCTGCATGCCGTGCGCATCGCCGGGACGCTACTGCTGCTGGCAGTCCTCGCCACGACCGGTTTGCTGGTGCGTAGAAACATTCAGCGACAACAAGAGGCGACTCGTGCTCAGGGGCTGGTGGATAGTTTGGTGAGTGCCGAGCCGAATCAGTTGTCGTCGATCATCAGAGAACTTAAGCAGACACCTGAGCTCGCGACGCGTTATCTGAGTCCTCTGCTGACCGTGGACGCACAAACGGCCGAGGAGAAACGGGCGCTATTGCACGCTCGACTGGCATCCGTCACCGCAGACGGCAATCTTGTGGAACCGCTGCTGGAGGAACTGCTAACGGGCAAAGTTACGTATGTGCTGCCCATTCGCCAGCAGTTGAAACCGAGCGCGGCGGAGTTATTGGCGGAATTACAGCAAATCCTGCGTGATGAAAAAGCCGATCCGCAGCGGCGTTTTCGGGCGGCGATGGCGTTGGCCGATTATGTACCGGCGGCGGACCAAGAATTCTGGACCGATTCGGATGCGACGTTCATCGTACAACAGTTGGTCCGGGAGAACTCCGAGTTTCAGCCGCTGGTACGCGAGGCGCTGCGGCCGATTCAAGGCAAGTTACTGGAGGCACTCGAAACAATCTTTGTATCGACGTCAGCGAGAGAAGGTGAGCGGCTAAGCGCTGCCAACGCCTTTGCAGATTACGCATCGCAGGATGTCAGATTACTCGCTCGTCTGCTGATTGATTCCACTCCAGAACAGTATCAGGTTCTCTATCCGCTAGTGGCGGCAGCCAAGAGTGCCGAAACGATCGCGCAGTTGGAAACGGTTATCGGCGAGCTACCGCCGGAGGAGTTAGGATCGGTGGCACGTGTCCCGTTTGGCCAACGGCGTGCGAATGCTGCAGCAACACTGTTGCGATTGGGCGAGCGCGAGAAGGTCGTACCGGTTTTTAAAATGACGGATGATCCGGAAGCGATGACGCAATTCATCTTCCGCTGCCGGCCGCGAGGAGTGGGAATCGATTCACTGCTGGAATTGTTTGACCTCGTGAGCGCTGCACCGAGGGATCGCTATCCGCTCAACAGTCGATATGCGCTCTTGCTGTCACTTGGCGAATTCGCGCTGGACGATGTTCCCGAAGCGCGGCGTGAAGCGCTGCTTGCCAAACTCGCCGACTGGTATGCCAACGATCCCAGCTCGGGAGTTCACGGTGCATCGGGCTGGCTGCTGCGCCATTGGGGTCAAACGGACGTGGCGAAGAAGGTCGATCAGACACCAGTGCCTTATTCGCGCGATCGCGAGTGGTTCACGCTGGCGATCACGGTGACACCGACATCACCACCGTCCGAACCGCTGCCCACCCAAACTTTTTACTACACATTTATTGTGTTCCGGGAGGGCGAGTACACGATCGGCTCGGTCTCGGATGAGCCCGAGCGAGCTAAAGACGAAAATGAGGAAACGCGTCACGCCGTGAAACTCAGTCGTCCGTTTGCGCTTTTGGATCGGGAAATCACGCTGGAGGAGTTGATCGCATTTTCGCCGCAGCACGATCGGTTCATGCAGCAGGCTCAGGCTCAGCCGTCAGATGCAGGGTACCAGTCGAACTGGTACGACTCAGTGCGCTTCTGCCGCTGGCTGGGAGAGCAGTTTCGATTGCCGGAATCGGATCAGGCGTATGCCGATCCGGCGTCTCTGGACAGGGACCAGTATCCTCGGGAGACGAGCGAGGTGGCGAACTCGGCGCCGAAGAATTGGCCGTTGGATACGAGTCGTCGTGGTTTCCGTTTGCCCACGGAAGCGGAATGGGAGATAGCCGCGCGGTCGGGCGCACGAACGATTTTCGGTTGCGGTAGCGATGCAAGCTTGCTGAATCGTTTCGGGTGGTTTGTGGAGAATAGCGGTAAGCGAGTGCATCGTCCCAAGGAACGTATTCCGAGTGTGCGGGGTCTGTGGGACCTGCACGGTAACGTGTTCGAGTGGACGCACGATTGGTTTACCGACTACGCTTCTGCTCCGCCGACGGATCCCACGGGACCCTCGAAGGGCTCAAATCGGGTGTTCCGGGGCGGCGGTTGTCTTCGCATCGCAGCGTTTTGCCGGTCGTCGGACCGCAACGCGCGCGGTCCGACTTACGGCGGGAACGACCTAGGTTTCCGGCTGGCCCTGAGTCCGGTGGAGCCTCCAGCGGCGGGCAAGTAAGAAACGAGAAACCACTACGCGAGAGCGTTCGATCGCCTCGTAGCTGAAGTCAAGCGACGCTGATTTTCGGGCCGTTGGCCTTAGGTGTTCTTTGGTGGATTCCGATATCCCAGCCCGCTGGGCTCGGCTAGGTAAGTGGCCGGACCTGCGGTCCTTGATTTACCTGCTAATTCAACCAATATCCAACGTTCAACCGCTCGAGTGCCTTCCCATTCATGCCACTGCGGCTACTTTTTCAGCGGTATGGGCGTCAGCCCTCCGGCAGCATTCGAGAGCGGCTCGGTGCTTGCCGATAAAGGATGAACTCGAATTCCGGCCGGACGGCTTACGCCGATGCCGCTACTTTCCGGCCGGACGGCTTACGCCGATGCCGCTACATTCCGGCCGGACGGCTTACGCCGATACCGCTACATTTCATGCTGCTGACGCTACTTTTTTAGCGGTCAGGGCGTGAGCCCTCCGGCAGCATTCGAGAGCGGCTCGGTGCTCGCCGGTAGAGCATGAACTCGAACGCCGGCCGGACGGCTGACGCCGATACCGCTACATTCCATGCCACTGCAGTTTCTCTTTTAGCGGTACGGGCGTCAGCCCTCCGGCATTGGGCGCGAGCGGCTGACGCTCGGTCTTTTAAAGGTTTCTCTTTCTG
>JBJSXJ010000182.1:0-4876 GCA_046086325.1 Planctomycetota bacterium
GGTCGACTACGTCGAGCGTTGGGCGGAGCGCGCCGAGCTGCCGGCCAAGCGGTTGCTCGGCTGGCTGGAACTCTCCACCAGTAAGTTCCATCAGTGGAAAGACCGCTATGGCAAGGCCAACGAACACAACGGGAAGATCCCACGCGACTGGTGGCTCGAGAACTGGGAAAAGCAGGCCATCCTCGATTACCACGAACGTCATCCACTGGAGGGTTACGTGGATCACTACAACCACGCGCGGTTACACTCGGCGATCGAATACCTCACCCCGGCTGACAAGCTGAATGACATGGGGCCGATGATCCTCGAACAACGCGATCAGAAGCTGGAAGAGGCTCGCGCGCGAAGACAGCAAAACCGCGCCGCCGCCAAAGCAGTTGCCTGACGACCCGACAACAACTACAAAGACCGATGGCCTGAGCGGAGGATAGGGCAACGCTGAGGAGCGACCCGAGCGCCGACTCAGGGGCCAAGACCGAAGCCGCGGCAGTCCGCCAACGCGTGGACTGCCGCCCTTCCACCTTCGGGATTGGCACTTACGCGCTAAACCTTCGCGGCACGAGGCCGCGATTCGAATGGCAGGATGCCCTCAACAATTCGCTAACTAGCGGCCCGCGAAATTCCAGTTGCCGGTGAACCAGGATATAACCACAAGCATAGTCCTGGCGATACACTAGCCTCGGCTGTGGTTCTCCGGACAATCTGTTTCTGAATCGATACTCGCCCCACTCACGCTGTTCCCCATGTGGCCCACTCGACTGTTTTGGAAGGTCTTTGTTGTCTATGCGGTGCTGAGCAGCGGCATTGTGGCGGGGCACTATGCGCTGCTGGCTATCTGGCAGCGTCCGTTCGTGATCCAGCAGATCCAAGAACGTCTCCGGGAGACCGGCCTGGTGCTGCGTGCTACGGCCGAGCCTCACTTACAGGCGGGAACGCACGAGCAACTGCAGCAAATCTTACGACGCTTGGCGATCGAGACGAACTTGCGACTTACGATCCTCGCTCCTACGGGCGAGATCCTGGCTGACTCGATGGTCGAACCCGACGATCTCGCACGCCTAGCCGACGATCAGGAATTGCGGGGCGCAACGGAGATCGTGCGTACGAATATCGATGAATTGGATGGGGTGACAACGGCGAGTACGAGTTTGGGTTCGCCGATGCTCTATGTGCTGCTGTCGATTCGGCGAGACGGGGAGCCGCTGGGTTACGTCCGCGCCGCATCACCTCTGCGTGAAGTGGATTCCCAGATCAGCTTTGTCCAGCGGATTGCCGGGGCGTTCTGTCTGTGCATCCTGGCGATTCTGCTGCTCGCCACCTACCTCGTCGTCGATCGCATGACAAAACCGATCGTGGCACTCACCTCCGCAGTCGCTGAAATGAACACCCTGCGCGCCCATCAGCCGCTGCTCATCCGCGGCAGTGATGAGGTGGCGGAACTCGGCACGACCGTCAATACGATGCATCGACAGCTGGCTGACCGGATCACGGAGCTGCGCGATAATAACGCTCGACTGGCTGACGTGATGGGCAATATGGCCGAAGGAGTGCTGTTGATCGATCGGGAAGATCGAGTGCTGCTGGCGAATCCGGCGAGTGTGCGGCTGCTGGAGATCAACGCGGACGAAGTGATTGGTCGACCACTCTGGGAAATCACTCGCCAGCGAGTGCTTTCGGATGCGGCTGCGAATGTCTTGCGTTCCGGCCGCTCGTCGGATCAGGAGTTTGAGACGAACACGCCTTCGCGTCGAGTGCTTAATTTACGCGCGACTCGCTTACCGGGTGATCCATCGCCGGGGGTGATCATTGTGCTGCATGACGTCACGGAGCTGCGCCGGCTGGAAAATTTACGTCGCGAGTTTGTGGCGAATGTGTCGCATGAACTGAAAACGCCGCTGTCGGCGATTAAAGCCTATGCCGAAACGCTGCGCCTGGGCGCGATGGACGACCCGGAACACAACCTGATGTTTATCGCTCGAATCGAGGAACAGGCTGAGCGGCTACATCAACTCATTTTGGATCTCTTGCATCTGGCGCGCGTCGAGGCGGGGCATGAGGTTTTCGATATTGTTTCGGTGCCGCTGCGGACAACGGTCGATGCTTGCGTGCGGCAGTTTCGTGATGTGGCAGCAGCTAAGCAGGTGACGCTGGTTGTTGAAACCAGCGAGGAATCGCTCTGCGCCGCCGCGGATGAAGAGGGCCTGCGCACAATCATCAGCAATCTGGTCGATAACGCGATCAAGTACACCCCGGATGGTGGTCGAGTAACGGTGCGGTGGCTGCGAGAGCAGAATGGTGCCGTCCTGGAAGTGCAGGACACCGGAATTGGTATTCCGAAACAGCATCAAGCGCGAATCTTCGAGCGGTTTTATCGAGTGGACAAGGCGCGGTCGCGCGAGCTCGGGGGGACAGGCCTGGGGCTATCGATCGTGAAACATTTGGTGCAGGCCTTTGGCGGCAGCGTGGGAGTTGATAGTCAGCCGCGCGTGGGCACGGTTTTTCGGATTACCTTGCCGTCCGCCATCCCCACGATTAACCCGCCCACCCCGATTTCGCTCGATTGACCTTTTCTGCGATAATCCACAAGAACTTCCTGTCTCGCCTTCACGCGATCTTCACGATCTCTTCATACACGGTCGCTAACCTCTTTTCTTCTTCAAGGTGCTTTCATGAAACATCTTCAGCATGACCTGGAAAAACTGCAGCGACAATTGCTGAACATGTCCGGGCAAGTGGAAGAGATGATCGATCAAGCGACGCGAGCGCTGGCGGAGCGGCGTGAGGAATGGGCCGAGCAAGTGGTGGCGGCGGATGCGGAAGTCGATCAGCAGGAAGTGCACATTGAAGAAGAGTGTTTGAAGATTTTGGCGTTACATCAGCCCGTGGCGGTCGATTTGCGTCGCATCGCGACGGTGCTGAAGGCCAACGGAGACTTGGAACGAATCGCGGATTTAGCGGTGAGTATCGCAGAACGAGCACAAGCGATTGCCGATTCGCCGGAGTTCCCGATCCCCGAACAATTAACGCCGATGGTTGCTTTGGCAACTCAGATGGTGCGTGGATCGATGGATGCGTTTGTCAATCTAGACGCTGCCGCCGCTCGCCGCATCCTGAAACTCGACGAACATGTGGACCAACACAATCGTGACATTATTGCTGAGTTGCAGTTGTTGATGCAGCAGGAGCCGCTGTTAGTTTCTCCAGCATTACACTGCTTCTCGGCGACACGTCATATTGAACGAATTGCCGATCATGCCACGAACATTGCCGAGGATGTGATTTACTTAGTGGAAGGCGACATCATTCGCCACAGCCGTCGTGGTCGCAACGATCGAAAATAGCGTGAGCATTTTTTACTAACCACCAGTCCTGCACTTCGGTTACCATGCCAGCCGCAAGAATCCTCCTCATCGAAGACGATCGTTCCCTGGCCGACGTGCTGGCCTACAACCTGAAGCGCGCGGGATATGATGTTCAGGTAGCCGTCGATGGCCAAGACGGGCTCAACAAAGCACAGCTCAAAGTTCCCGATGTGGTGGTCCTGGATTTGATGCTGCCGATCATCGACGGGTTAGAGGTTTGTCGGCGGTTGCGAGCGGATCCCACGACGCGTGATGCGTTGATCTTGATGCTCACCGCTAAAGCCGAAGAGACCGACGAGCTGATTGGTTTCTCGCTGGGAGCCGACGATTATGTGACGAAGCCGTTTAGCGTGAAGGTGGTGTTGGAGCGGATTAAGGCGTTACGACGGCGACGAAATGCGGAGCCGGACGATGAAGAAGTGATCGCTCGGCATGGCGTGCTGCTGGACCGATTGCGTCATAAAGCGA
This sequence comes from Planctomycetota bacterium, assembly GCA_046086325.1. GTDB lineage: Bacteria > Planctomycetota > Planctomycetia > Pirellulales > Pirellulaceae > JBJSXJ01. The sequence goes on from JBJSXJ010000182.1 coordinate 3,831, forward strand.
CGATGAATGGGCGGCCTTTAACGTTAACGGTGAGTGAGTTTCGACTGCTGGATACGCTGATCCGCCAACCGGGCCGAGTGTTCCAGCGTTCGGAGCTGATCGACGCTGCACTGGGCGAGGACACGATGGTGCTGGAACGTACGATCGACGTCCATATTCGTGCCCTGCGGCGCAAACTGGGTGAACTCGCGGACGTCATCGAGACAGTGCGGGGAGTGGGATATCGCTTCCGCGATTCGATGGACGATGTCACTCCGGGCGCGGGGGCAGCCGACGAAGACGATACGGTGGCTTGATTAAATCACCGTGCTTCATCAAACTCTATCCAGCTTGCTGCTCAGGCGCCCACTCGGCTGAGAGTAAGTTATCGAGGTCACGTTCGGCAGCATCTTTTTTGCGGGATAGCGCGTATGGGGCTCCAAAAAAAGTTGATTTCTCTGGAATTCAACGAGCTTTGTCCAAACCTGTTGAGTCAGTTCATACAGCGTGGGGAGTTGCCGAATTTTGCTCGGATGCAGTCGGAGTCCGAAGTATTGGTGACGGACGCCGAAGAGCGTGGCGAAATGCTCAACCCGTGGGTGCAGTGGGTCACGGTGCATACTGGACTTTCGTTACAGGAGCATCAAGTCACGACGTTATCGCAAGGACACTTGGTTTCCTCGCCAGCCGTTTGGGACTTAGTTACGGCCGCGGGAGGACGAGTCTGGGTGTGCGGCAGCATGAATTGCCGCTATGACCGACCACTCAACGGCTTCCTTCTGCCGGATCCCTGGTCGACCGGTGTGCGAGCGTTCCCGGAGCAGGAATTCACGGACTACCTGTCGTATGTGCGAGGTGCGGTTCAGGATCATACTTCACAGTCGGCAGGTGGCGGTGGCAGTACTGCTGCTTTCCTCAAATTCATGGCCAAGCATGGCTTAAGCGCGAGCACGGTCTTTTCTATTGCGGCGCAACTGATTTCGGAGAAGTTCAGCGACACGAAATGGAAGCGGGCAGCAATCCTGGATCTGTTTCAATGGGATCTGTTTCGTCATTACTACCACAAA
>JBJSXJ010000183.1:0-9572 GCA_046086325.1 Planctomycetota bacterium
GGCGAGCTTGGTGCCTTGGCGTGATTCCAATTGAATGCAGGAAGCCTCACGCCAAGGCGCAGAGGCACAAAGAACGCACCGCCTCCGAACCTTGGCGAGCTAAGTGCCTTAGCGTGATTCCAATTGAATCTAGGAAGCCTCACGCCAAGGCACAGAGGCACCAAGAACGCACCGCCTCGGAACCTTGGCGAGCTTAAAGCCGCTTGGCGAGCGGGGGATTTACCCAAATAGCTTGGAAATCACTTTGCCGTCGCGGACGATCATGATCGGGCGGCCGGTGTTCGTGTGATATTCCTTCGTGTGGTCGATGCCCAGCGTGTGATAGAACGAGGCGGCGACGTCATCGGGAGAATAGGCCTCGTGACGCGGCTGACTAGCTTTGTCATCGCTTTCGCCGATCACTTGCCCACCACGCACTCCACCGCCCGCCAGCAGCATGAACATGCAGCGCGGATAGTGATCGCGTCCACCCTCAGCCGCTCGGCTGTTGATCTTCGGCGTGCGACCAAATTCGCCCGTCACGATGACCGTCGTCGTCTCCAGCAGCCCCTTCGCCTTCAAGCCCGTGAAGAGTGCCGCCAGGCCCGTGTCGAGTTGTGGCAAGAGCTTCGTTTTCAGTTTCGTGAAGTTCTCGGTGTGCGTGTCCCAGCCACCAAGCGAAACGTTGACAAACCGAATTCCGGATTCAACCAATCGAGTGGCCAGCAAGCAGCTTTGACCAAACGACTCGTTGCCAAATGCTTCCGCAAACTTCGGTGATTCCTTGCTCACGTCGAAGGCCTCACGGGCTCGCTTGGAGGTGATAATCGCATGAGCCTGCTCACTGAAACGATCAAGACCGGCGAGCAGTTGGTTATTCTTTTCAGCAGTCGCAAACGTCTTATCCAAGTCCTGCAGCAGATTCTGACGACGTTCGATTTCCTCGATCGTCACTCCCGTCGATAGCGACACGCCTCGCACGTTGAACGGCTTGCCGGGCTGAGGAGTGGCGTTCGTGTTAAGTGGTGCGTACTGCACTCCCAGAAAGCCAGCTCGTTGCCGGCTGTTGGGGATAGCCACGAACGGTGGCAAATCACGCGGTGCTTCCAGCTCCTTCGTAACCACAGCTCCCAAGCTGGGATACTCCAGCGATGGGATGGGACGATTGCCACTATTCACGTAAACCTGCCCCAGTTCGTGCGCCGCGAGTGTATGACTTACGCCGCGCAAGATTGCGAAGGTATCCGCACACTTCGCCAGCTTCGGCAAGTGTTCGCTGATTTCCACTCCCTCCACATTCGTCTTGATTGGATTGAATGTGCCGCGGAATTCCGCTGGAGCATCGGGCTTGAGATCGAACGAATCCATGTGCGACGGGCCACCACCGAGATTCACGAAAATCGCCGACGTAGCGCGAGCATTTTGGACTTCACCGGCCGCTGCCATGCGCAGGTAACCAGCTAGACTCAGCCCCGTCCCCAGTGCACCTACTCGCAGAAAATCACGTCGTCGCAAGCCATCACAGGTAATCGAAATCGCCATGAATAAACCCTTCGTCGCTGTTTCTCAACTAGTAAAATTTGCTGTTTGTTTCCAACCCGTTCCAAACTCCGTGTTCAAGCTTTCCTCAGCTCGCGCACTGCTCATTAGTGATTCACGATGAATTCTTTGGTGTTCACGAGCGTCCAAAGTAGTCCCTTCGCCCCTTCGACCGGATTCGCGGCCGTCGCCATATACTGCTGACAACGCTGCAACTCATCGTCGGTCGGATAGCGGCTCAAGGTACGCAGATAGGCCTGACGGATGATGAATTCCGGAGCAATCGCTGGCTCGCTCTTCTCCGCAGCTTGATCTGCATCCTTCGCGGCGGGTTCCACACCGGCAACCTTTTCGACTTCAGCGATACGATCTTTGAGTCGCTGTACCTGGTCTGCTTGGTTATCTTTTTCAGCACGTTCTAATCGAACTCGCAATTTCACGAGCTCTTTACGCGCCTCGACTTTGCGAGCTTCTTCCCGCTGGCGTGCGGCTTTCTCATTCGCCACATCATTCGCCGTGCGAATCTTCAGTTCACGACTCAGTTGATCGATCCAGCTGTCCTTGCCGCCATTGAGTGCTGCGACGACGGCCGGATCGTTTTGCAGATAAACCGTTTGCAACAAGCTGGCTTCGTTCGACCGATCACAATCACAGTTGCTCTCGCGAGTGGACCGTCCAAAAACCTGCAGTGCTACCTGCCGATCACTCAAATTGCGATTGGGATTACCCGCACTGCTTTGACCGATCGTGCGATTTGTCACATCGCTGTAAACCACTTTCGCTTTCTCGTCACTGGCCACGGCCTGAGTGAAAGCATCGACCGCCACTTCAGCTGGCAGGCGTCGTGGTACGGCGTGACTAAAGTTCTTTTCATCGCGTTCGTTTGTTTCATTGGTTTGCCAACTGCGCTGATACGTCGCACTCGACAAAATCTCCTTATGCAACCATTTCAAATCAAACTTGTGTTCGATGAACTGGCGCGAGAGATAGTCGAGTAGCGCCGCGTTGCTCGGCGGATTCGCCAAACTCATATCATCTGGTGGATCAACAATTCCCACATGGAAATAGCTCGACCAGACCCGATTGACTAGCGCTCGCGCGAAGTACGGATTATCTGCCGACTTGAGCCACTGCATGAGTGGTGCTCGTGCGTCCTTGTGTTCGGTAAGGTTAACGATGGTGCCGTCGAGCAATCGTGCGGTGGTGTCAGTGGTCGGAGCTTGATTGCGCGCCGGCTTGGCATTTTTCCCAGCGGGATTCTTCGCATTAACGCGCGGTGCTGTCGCCACGATCTCACCGAAAGGAACGGTCTTACCCGCCTTCAATGCATCCGGCAACTTCCGCTGCAGGTCGTTTCCTTTCAGGCCACTGGCATCACATTCGGCGAGCAGCTTCTCGGTTTCATCCTTTGGCCCCGTCGCACTGAAACGGACAAACCCAAAGAACGGTTTGAATCGATCGAAGTCGCTCTTTGACCAAGTATCGAACGGATGCTTGTGACACTGCGCACATTGAATGCGAATGCCCATGAATGAATAGGCAAATGCAATCGCCCGATCTTCCGGCTGTCGAATATTTTGCCGAGCCCAGTAATACGGCATGCTCGGACGATCCGCGAACGATTTATTCGAACCCGGTCGATAAATCTCACTCATCTCTTCGCAGTATTCGGTGTAGGACTGATCTTCGCGGCGACTTTGTCCGAGCACGATCCCTTCGATGATTTGATCGTAGGGCGTGTTCTCACCAATGCGTTTGGCGATCCAGTCATACCACCCCTGGCTCGCCGCATTACGCACGATGTTGTTGACGTTGTTTAATTGGCGATCGTTGTTACCCGTGTAATCACAAAGGTGAGTCGCCCACCAAGCTGCGTAAGCGGGTGTCGCCAGCAATTCGTCGATCTTCTCGCTGCGCTTGTTCGGTGAGTTGTTATTCAGGAATGATTCGACATCTGCTGCTGATGGCAGAGTGCCAGTTAAATCAAGGCTTACTCGTCGCAGGAACTCCGCGTCCGTACAAATTCCGGACGAGCGAATGTTCAATTTCGCCAGTTTTTGCGCCACCAGCTCGTCGATACGAGTGGGCGTTTCGCCGTCACTTTGACTACCGGTGTTAGCCGATTTTTTCTTGGGTGCTTGGAACGGGCGCAGCACAGCGATCGGAACAACCGCGTTGTCATAAAACGCGACTACATGCGTATCACCAACTTCGCCCGTCGTCACCACACCATCTTCATTGATTTTCGCAATCTGCTCGTCATTCGATTGGAAGCGGCAAAGCGGAGTCACGTCCTCGCGCGAACCATCCGCCCACACTGCCACCGCCTTCAGCTTGACCGACTCACCTTTCTTGCTGGCGACAATCTCCGCCGGCGTGATTTCCAGATGCTTCAAAGGTTGGATCGAATCGGTATCGTACTTCGCACCATTCTTGATCCAGCGCACCAGCACATGATGTTGCCAACTGCCCTTCTCGTAGCGTTTGCCACCCTCGTGCTCGTCCGCATCCGTCGGCTTTGTGATGATCAAACTGTCATCGGCGTTGTCTTTGTTGACTCGCGGCTTTTCGCCGGCCACCAGCGCCTCATGATCGAATTTGAAGTCATAGCCGAAGAGCGACAAGCGAAAACCGCCGCGTCCTTGGAACGACCCATGACACGAGCGTCCGTTGCAGCCTAGTCGACCGAGGAGCGGTGCGACATGCCGCTGGAAGTCCGGTACTTCATCGCCCACTTCCCGCTGAAAACGCTGTGAGATCGGTGGTGACACGGCACTCGCTTCATCGGCAGCTCGCACACCATCGGAACCGGTAAATAAACTCGCCAGCAGCAGGCCACTTGCTAAAGTGCCATTCCAAACCATCCTGCTCCACCACGAGGAAGCCGTGGAGCGGTTATGTGCCAGTTGTTCAGCCATGTCACTTACTTTCCTTCTCACGATTCTTTTTCTCGGTAGTTTTTTTGTCAGTGGTCTTCTTATCGGTGGTCTTTTTATCGGTGGTCTTTTTATCACCAGATTTCGTATCACCGGCTTTGGTATCGCCAGACTTTTTCTCACCAGAATGTTTTTCTCTAGAGTTTTTTTCGCTAGCGTTCTTTTCGCTGGGCTTTTTCTCACTACTCGATTTACTGGCAGCTGGTTTTGGAACTGGGCGGCTTTGAGCCACGAAGTTCTTCAGCTCACGTTCAACCGTTTCTGCTCGCTTGCTGTCGGACGCTTGCAACTGCGCGTCTAGCTTCTGCAAACGCTCGGCAAGCCGCTCGCGCTCCAGACGCTGCCCCTGCTGATTCAACGTGTAACGTTCATCGAGTGCTTCGTGTAACTGCTGCTTGAGCTCCTCACCGCCCGTCATTTGCCAGCGAGCAGCGAGCAGGTCGATGCGCGACTGAATTTGCCAACGCTTGAGTTCCCATTCATAGCGAGCGAGATCTCGTTGCCGAGTCTCCGCCAGTCGCTGACTCACACGATCCAAATCCGCGATCGCACGGCGATACTCAGCGGGATTGGAATCTTTGAGTGGACGCAGCAGCGCAGCCAGCTCTTTTTGATGCTCTTCCAAAAATCGATTCACACGCGTCTCGACGGTCACAAAATCGTCCGCCGAGGCCACGGCCAGGCGAGTGTCATTGGCCGCCGCACTTGATATTTTCACAGGGCCTAGGTGAATAGCTGCTCCCAGCGTTATCGCCAATCCAACCAGCCACAGACAGTAAACCTTAATCCTGATGCGTGCCTGTTCCATTAGGTTTCCTCCTGGTCTGAGTCGGAGGAATTCTCACCGGGCTTTGCCGCTTCCGGTTCCAATGACTTAACGGCATGAGCAGAAACTGCCGCCAACACCCACGTGGGCAGCTCATCATCATTCCCATCGGAACTCACGTCACCACTCGTCAGCGAATCAGGCACCGTCAAAGACAACTCGTCGTCAGCCGGGTCAGAATCGAGCTGCGTGCGACTCCAGGCCAACGCCAAGTCGGAGCTGGCCTGTGCAAGGGTGGAACGATTCCAACCGCCCGAGAGGAAATAACGGGAACGAATTTGATACCAGCCACCGAGCAGCATGAGGATCAGCGCGAGCGTTGTTACTGCCATCTCCCAGCGTAACAGTCGCCCTCGCGGCACTCGTCCAGCCGCCTTGCTGCTGACTGGTGTCAGCGCGTGACTGGTACGAGCGGCGACCATGAGATCGGCCAGCTCACAGGCACTCGCCACGGCTTCTCGGGCCGCCTGACTCTCTGCCAACAACCGCTCAAACATTTCCAGCTCGTCCGCCGCTAAATCACCACTTACATAGAGAAACGCGAGTTCATCGAGTGGTGCGGACGTCGTAGCTGTTTCGAGATGGCGGATGTTATTCATTCGACCGTTCCTAAAACCTGTCGCAGCTTTTGCACCGCTGCATGCATACGGGAGAGAGCAGTTCCCAGCGGAATCTGGAGCTCACTGGCAATCTCGGCAAATGTTTTTTCCTCGTCGATTCTCATGCACACCACCTGCCGCTGATCGGACGGCAATTCATCCATGGCATGTCGCACTCGGGCAATACTTTCTTGGCGAGCGACCGCATCGTCGGGTGGTGCAATTTCTTCCGACTGCAACCAAGCCCAGGAAGCCATCACTCGCTGACCCACTCCCTCGCGTCGCCGCATGGCCAGCGCGAGCCGATAGGCCACTTGAAACAACCACGCCTTCCGCGATTCCGATTGCACTCCGCCGCCCTGTTCCAGCAGTTTCAGGAAAGCAGCTTGCAGCACATCCGCGGCAATCGCCGGATTTCGACAGATCACCAACAAGAACCGTCGCAACTCAGCCGCATGAGCGTCGTAGAGGACCGCCACCATAGTGGCGTCCAGCGACAGCGGTGCGGATGGATTACCTGAGTCGAAACTGGCCTGAGGGGAACCGTCGTCGGCCGACACCATCAACCTCCTGCGTGACTTGCGACCGGCCGAACCTTACCTGTTGTTAGATGCGCAGCCAGCGGATTTATTGACTCGGAAAATTTTATTTTTGCCATCGTGGGTTCGGTATCAGCCGTTCAGGGGCTTTCTCGGCCGCGCACGGGAGCACCGTCCGCACTCCCATCCCCTCCTCTGCGACCGCTAGTTGATCGGTCGCAAAGTCGTTATACAATCTTGGCTTAAGGCGACAGCAAGGCAGGCCCTGGCGAATGGTCACTAGTCTGCTTGGGTCGAGCCTGACGATCAAGCCGGAAGAACAAGTCTGACATACAAGCCTAGCAATCACGTCGGACTGGCGAGCCTGCGAACGTTGGAGTTTCGGATGATAGGACCAGTCTTCAGTCGCGAATTGGTCACCACTCCGCGCCGCCCGCGACATTACATCTATCGAGTGGTGTTTGTAACCACGCTGCTGATGCTGATGTGTACCGGCTGGCTGGTGATGGCCGGCACTCAGATCATTCGTAACGTCGGTGATATGGCCCGCTTCGGCAGCACCCTGTTTCAAGTGCTTGCCCCACTGCAGCTTTCCTTGCTGACGTTCCTCGGAGCTCTGGGATCGGCCAGCGCCGTGGCCCAGGAAAAAGATCGTCGGACACTCATCCTGCTTCTGCTCACCCGACTCACGAATTCCGAACTTGTGCTCGGCAAGATGCTGGCCAGCCTGCTGGACGTGCTCACGATGGCCCTGGCGGCGATCCCGCTCTTGCTCCTCGTTACGCTCTTTGGTGGAGTGGATGATGGGCAGGTATGGCGTACGGTGGCGATCACCCTCATCACGGTCCTGACAGCCGGTAGTCTCGGGTCGACGATTGCATTGTGGCGTGAGAAAACGTTTCAAACCCTCGCCATGACCGCGCTCGGGATCGTCGCTTGGTTGGCTCTGGGGGAAGTCGTGCAGTCGGGCTGGTTATTCCAGAATTTGGCTGGCTGGTCCCATGCGACGTGGGCGGTCGCGCTGAGTCCGCTGCGAGCGATCCTCGCAGCCACTCAACCGCTGCTCAGCGGCGAAGCACCCGCCTCCGCTTGGGGCGAAACGCTGGCCGATCCCATCGCCGGTGTCTGGCTCTACCTCGCCTGCACCGGACTACTACTCGTCACGCTCAACCTGATCGCGATCTTGCGCGTCCGCGTGTGGAACCCGTCCCGCGAAGTGATGATTGGGCAGAAGCTAACTGAAGAAGAGCCAGAGCTGCCGGCATCTTCGGCGGCGGATCCCGAGCAAGCGCGACTCGGACACGTCGACGCTCGCGTGCGAACGGAACGAGCAACAAGTCGAGCGGTGTGGGACAACCCGGTGCTGTGGCGCGAAATGCGGACCTGGGCTTACGGTCGCAAAGTGCTCTTCATTCGCTTGGCCTACGTACTGCTCTTCTTGCTGGCGGCCGGCAGCTTGTACGCCACGATGCAGGCGACCGGCAGTGGCGGCGCGGCAGCGCTCAGCAGCAACTCATCCGTTATTCCGGCAGCCGCTCGTTCGCTGGTCCCGTTTTTCCTGGTAAGCCTGGTCATCATGAATGCGCTCGCGGTAACCTCGATCACCAATGAACGCGATGGACAGGCGCTCGACTTGCTGCTGGTCACCGATTTATCACCCAAAGAATTCGTTCTGGGAAAACTCGGCGGCGTTCTCTATGTGACGCTCTTAATGAGTGTCCTGCCGCTCTCCCTGGCGACCTATTTGTGGTGGGTCGGGGGAGTCTCGCTGCAGAACTACCTCTACATCGTAGGTGGGTTGCTAACGATGTTTATCTTCGTCACCACACTGGGAATTCATTGCGGCATGGTTTATGCGAATTCTCGGACGGCGATTGGAGTAAGTCTAGGAACCGTGTTCTTTCTGTTTCTGGGAATCACTACCTGCTTGGTGATGATGGTCTCTTTCAGCGGCTCTTTTCAAACTCAGCTATGGCAATTCCTGATGTTCATCCTGGGCGGCAGCCTGGGATTGTACGTCGCTCTGGGCTCGCGCAATCCGTCATCCGCCATCGCGCTGGCAGCGCTGCTGCTACCGTTTCTCACCTTCTATGGCATCACCACGTTCGCGCTGAAGCACTACTTGTCAGTGTTCTTGGTGATGTCATCCGTCTACGCGTTCACGACCGCAGCGATGCTAGTTCCCGCGATCAGCCGCTTCGACATCGCCATGGGCCGCACAAAAACTCCCGGCGAAGAATAAGCACCATACCGGTGACCGAGGCCGTAAACGGCTGTATTCCAAGTTAGCGGCCCGGTGTCAGCCGTTAGGCCGGAGGGCTCACGCCCATACCGCTAAAAAAGGTAGCGGCACGGCGTCAGCCGTCCGGCGTGTCAGCCGTTAGGCCGGAGGGCTCAAGCCCATACCGCTAAAAAAGGTAGCGGCACGGCGTCAGCCGTCCGGCGTGTCAGCCGTTGGGCCGGAGGGCTCACGCCCATACCGCTAAAAAAGTAGCGGCACGGCGTCAGCCGTCCGGCGTGTCAGGCGATAGGCGTCCGGTGTGAGCCCTGGCCTTTAAAAGGTGTTTCTCTCTGCGACTAACGCTTCTTTCATTGACTGCTCCCTTCTCCCCCGCAGGAAAAAAGAGTGATCGTCGCCGCGGCCAAACAAGCTTCCTTTTTTTCCTGTGGGGGAGTAAGGGCTGGGGATGAGGGGGCCATTGTGGCCAGCCGCTCGCAGACCAGCTAGCAGGTTTGGGTGGTTGATTTCTCGCGAGAGAAAATCTTTCTGTCGGCCGCAAAATCTCGAATGCGACTGGTTGAGTAGATGCCATCCCGATCACGGGCGAGCACATGGAACACCTTCGCCATGCCTCCGAAAATCCCAGGGGTTTGGGGACGGGTCCCCAAGGCACCTGGTACCGATTCCGATAAGAAAAAGAGATTCATACTACACAATCGATATCCACCTTATTTGTCTTGTTGGGGGAAGCGGCGATGGAGGACCAATGCCAACGTCCCGCCGGACGGCTGACGCCGGTACCGCTACCTCTCGGCGCGACGCCTATTTTTTTAGCGGTATGGGCGTGAGCCCAGCCTGTTAAAGGTCCATCCGGGTTTCCTGTGGGTCGACGTCGAGCAACGACTCAGTGTGGCTGTCGCCACAGGATTTTTG
>JBJSXJ010000184.1:0-11084 GCA_046086325.1 Planctomycetota bacterium
AGAAGGCGGTCGCGGCCATGGCTTGTTCAAGCAATCAGCTGAAAAGAAGTTTAGCTCGAGCAATTAACCATCAGCAGACGGATCGCGGTCAGCGGAATTCCGTAACACCGCTGGTCACACCTCCCGAGCGGAAATTCTTGAGTAGCAATCCGCGGTAAACAAAACGAGAAAGCCTCTCGCTACCGACTCGTTGATGATCGGTCAACACTTGCTTCTGCGAGTGGCATACAGTTCAATGCCACTCGCTTCATGTTTCACACTTAGGAATCAACATCATGCTCCGTTTGTCGTTCGCTACCCTCTTCCTGTTGCTCACCAGCCTGACCGGAAACTCGCTCTCGGCCGCCGAAACCAAGACACTCGCGGTGGGGAAGAGCCCTGAAAGCGTGTGCCGCGGATTTGATGGCAAACTATTCGTAACGCTGATCGATGAGGACGTCCCGGGCGATGGCAAGATCGCCATGCTCGATGGCGACAAGGTGTCGATTTTCACCACCGGATTAAACGCCCCGAAGGGGCTCGTCTTTGTGGGCGGATTCCTCATCACCGCCGACGAAACCATGATGTGGAAAATCGATAAAAACGGGGTCAAAACGAAGCTTGTCGAGGCGAAAGATTTTCCGGCGCCGATCGAGTTTCTGAATGATGTCGTAGCAAGTCACGATGGACAAAGCGTGTATGTGTCCGAAATGAGCAGCCCGGCGCCGATGTTCGATCCAAGCGGCGAACGGAAACTCTGGCCGCTCGATGGCGAACAGGCCAAGGCGTTGCCCAAAAAAGGTTGTATCTACCGTGTCACGCTCAATGGCAAAGTATCGGTCGCCATTCCTCCCGGATCGACCGAAATGCGTTTCCCGAATGGCGTCACGGTCGACGAAAGTCAAAAGGAAGATGCACTCTTCGTGGGCGACTTTTTCACCGGAAATCTGCTGAGCTTCCAGAATGGAAAATTTCAAACGATCACGACAGGCCTGCGTGGACTCGATGGACTGACGGTTCTGAAAGATACTTGCTACGCTTCCAGTTGGACTCAGGGCAAAGTCTGGAAAGTCGATCGCAAGACGGGCAAATCCGAATTGCTGCTCGACGGATTAAAAACGGCCGCCGACTTCTACTACGACGCTCAAGGCCAGCAACTGATCGTACCGGACATGGTCGCCGGCACTCTGGTTTTCGTGCCACTCAAGTAGTGATACTAGCGATCTGAACCTATCGGGACCCGCTGCGGGTCTGTATTCATCTAGTCAAAACCGTGGGCGATCGTAGCACAGCATGGAATTATCCATGCTGTTCATCGTCATGACCATCGCGGCCGTGACGTTTGCTTTATAACGACGAACTATCCCATGAGTTGACTGAGCGCTCGCAGGGCCTTCTGTGCTTCGGCGACACCGCCTAAGGAAGCGACTAGCTTTTTGGCAAGCACTAGGGTTTCCAGAGACAGCGATGGAGCGTCACTGCGAGGCGCCTTGGCGACGGGGGCGGAGGCTGCTGAATTCTTGACTGCAGCAGCCTTCTTCTTGCGACTCGCCTTCTTCTGATAGAACTTCACCATGCTGACGAGGCTCGACTGGACCTCGACGCCCTGCTCTTTCAGCGCCGCTACGATCACGCGGGGCTTGGCTCGGGGATGCTGTGCCAGATAATCTCGAATTGCTTGTGATTTATTAGGACCGCTTTCGACAGATTCCCGCGTCGCTTTTGCTGCTGACTTGGTTGTTGCTTCCTTCTTGGGGCGTGCCATGCTGAGCTCCAGATAAGTCGTGGTGATAAGAATTCGAGGGCGGTAGTATAGCAAGTGTCTCGGAGTGGGGGGACTAGAGATAAAAGGATATCCGCAAAACTTGATGTCTGATTTGAATGAATGATTTTTTAGAGCGTGAAACTACATTCGGTGGCTCTTGATTTTTGGAGAGCGCACAGCCGTGGCCCCTCTCCCTGGCCCTCTCCCCAGCGGCTGGGGAGAGGGGACTCGTGTCGGGGCAGTCACATCTTATTGATGCGCTACGATACTCCGTCGAGCTCGCCCCGCAGTATTCCCAGATGGGGAGAGGGGACTCGTGTCGGGGCAGTCACATCTTATTGATGCGCTACGATACTCCGTCGAGCTCGCCCCGTGGTATTCCCACGATGAACCAAAGAGTTTTTGGGTTCATCTGAATAAAGCGTACTTGGCTAAATTTAGTTAATGGAGTTTAAGGGTGAGGAATTCTTGAACACCCAGGCCGTACTTTGGTCCATTCGTAGTTTTGAACTTGTCATTTGGTACCTTCGAGAGGGCCTCGTGGTGAAGTAGACCCACGTTTAAGGCTGCCACGTGATCGCGGGAGTCACGGAATCGTGCCGTCCTGGACGTCGAGTGTTCGGTTGATCTGCCAACTCCATCAAGGACCGAAGGTCCGACCAATCACCTAGCCCAGCCCAGCGGGCTGGGTTTCAGGGAGCCATTGAAACTCGGACCAGGGCCAACGGCCCGAGGATGTGCCACGGCCCCATCAAAAAGCGATGGATGAATGGTGGGCGAACCACGAATCGGACGAATGGTATCGAGGGCTCTCGAAGAGAGATTTTATTCATCGCCGGGCCTTTGGCCCTGGCTTATTTTATTGGTGGGGCCGGTAACCCAGCCCGCTGGGCTGGGCTAGGTGATTGGCCGGGCCGTTGGCCCTTGATTTGCTCTGCCTGCTAGCCGGATTTCCAGCGTGTAACTCCGCCACACATACCGACCCATCCATGCCCTTAACGTTTCGTCGTGCTGTTCGGACTGACGGCGTAAATCCAATCAGGATCCGTATGTCCCCTTTTCTGCAAGCCCGCACACGCTTCAGTCGGATGAGCCAAAAAGACGGTAGCTGGAGGTTTTGCTTTCGGCCTATTGAGCAGGCGTCATTGGCCCTTGGAACAGGAGTCAAACCAGCGCGGAATCGCCTCCCCAAACTTTTTTTGAAAATTATTTCCCTCCGCTCCCAAATATTTTGAGTTCGCCAGCGAATAACTCTTAGGGGACATCGCACGGCGATGTTTCCTCAGCGGCGTGCGGTGTGCGGAGTGCCGCGCGAGTGCCGAGTGGGTGGAACTAGTGGGTCGAACTAAAGGTTGTTTTTTGTGCGAGGGGAGGTTGCGATGATACGTCGAGCGATGATGGTGGGGAGTGGGATGGTGGTGGTGTTGATGCTGCTGTTTGGGCGCGATGCGCTCGGGTATGTTTGGACGAGTTACCGCTGGGCGCGGCAGTCGGTGCAGGAGAGCGTGCCGCTGGAGTTTGAGATTGCTCGGGCGAGGAACATGATTCAGGAGTTGGCGCCCGAGGTGCGTGCCAACCTGCAGGTGATTGCTCGTGAGGAGGTGGAAGTGCGTCGGCTGAAGGAGCAGTTGGGCGAGGGCGAAAAGGTGCTGGGGCGAGACCGCCAGGAGATCAGTCGGTTGAAGGGGGATTTGGACCGGGGCGGCAGTCTGTTTGTCTATGCCGGTCAGCAGTACACGGCGAAGCAGGTAGAGGCGGATTTGGGACGGCGCTTTGAACGCTTCAAAACTCGGGAAGCGACGGTCGATAAACTGCGGCGAGTGCTGGCGGCGCGTGAGTCGGGATTGACGGCGGCCACTGAGAAGATCAAGGCGATGCAAGGCGCACAGCGGCAGCTGGAAGTCGATCTGGAAAACCTCAAGGCTCGTCTGGAGATGGTGAAGGTGGCGGAATCGACGAGTGCTTTTCAAGTGGATCAGGGGCGTTTATCGCGTACTCGAGAGGCGGTGGCCGAGATTCGTGCGCGCATCGATGTCGCGGAGAAGATTGTGCAGAGTCAAGTGACTCCAGCCGACCAGATTCCGCTGGATGGAGTCACCGAGGGTTCGATTTCGGAAGAGGTGGGACGTTACTTGGCGGAGCATCCGGCGACGGACGAATTGGTCCGCTTGGATTAGCGGGTGGCGTGTGGTGGGGGGCGGGGGAACCGGGCTTGTTGGGTGATTGGGGCGAGGGGGTTGGGGATATGAGCGACAGCAATCTGCCGGAACGGTTCATGGTTTGGATCGATGCTGTGGGCGGATTTCTGGTTTGCACAGCGACGCAGATCGTTCTGGGGCAAGCGGCGGTGGAAGGAACGGCGGATGTGCCGATTCAAGGTGAACTTGCACGTCGTCATGCCATCGTCGCTCGGCACGGAGAACGATATGTGATTGAACCGCTACAGGCGGTCCAGTTGCAGCAGCATGCTATCCATGCTCCCACCTTGCTTTCGGACCGCGAGGAACTGCTCTTGGGGCCGTCGGTCCAACTGCGTTTTCGTCAGCCGCATGCCTTGAGCCACAGTGCGCGATTGGAACTCGTCGCTGGCCATCGTACGGTGCCAGCGGCGGATGGAGTGCTGTTGTTTGCGGACTCCTGTGTCCTGGGACCATCGCCCCATAGTCATGTGGTCTGCCGGGGCTGGGAGCAGGAGGTGATTTTATTTCGCCGTGCCGGCCGCTTGTGGTGTCGGACCACGCAGGCGGTAGAGGTGAATGGAAAACGGCAGCCCTCCATCACCCCACTCGACCATCATGCTCGGCTGAGCGGGGATGGGTTTTCGCTCAGTATTGAACCGCTGGAGGCGCGTCGGCTGGGGACATCCTCGGCGCCGTGATGGTGCCGCCGTGATGATGCCGCCGCACAAAACATGGAAGGATTGGCCCGGTGACGTCGCCGTCACGGGGTCTCAAGCACAGAAAGCTGGACAAATGCCCAACTTGGCCGATACTCTACATCAACGTCTGAGGGGAACCGAGCAGCGACCAAACGGAGGGCTTGCAGAGCAACGCGCCACCGGGGATGCCATGAAATTCACATATGCCACAGGGGATCGGCCGCTGAGTGGTTTCACGATCAAACGTGGCATCGGTGGCGGTGGCTTTGGCGAAGTCTATTACGCTGTGAGCGATGCGGGCAAAGAGGTGGCGCTGAAACGCGTGCAGCGACACTTGGATGTGGAGCTGCGCGGGGTGCAGCAGTGCCTCAATCTCAAGCATCCCCATCTGCTCTTACTATTTGATATTCGACATGATCAGCAGGAAGAAGCCTGGGTGGTCATGGAATACATCGTGGGGGAGAGCCTGCGCGAACTGCTGGAACGTCATCCAGAAGGCTTGCCGCTGGAGGCCGTTGATCATTGGATGGAGGGCCTGATCGCCGGTGTGGCCTATCTGCATGAACGCGGCATCGTGCATCGTGATTTAAAGCCGGGCAACGTCTTCAGCGATTCGGGCATCATCAAAGTCGGTGACTATGGACTCTCGAAATTCATCTCCTGCAGTCATCGCAGCGGGCAGACCGAAAGCGTGGGGACCGTGCATTACATGGCTCCCGAAATTGGTCGCGGGGATTACGGGAAACAAATTGATATCTACGCGCTGGGAATCCTGCTTTATGAAATGCTCACCGGGCAGGTGCCGTTCGACGGTGAATCCACTCAAGAAATTATCATGCGTCATTTGACGATGGAACCGGATCTGAGCCGAGTGCCGGCGGTCTATCGGGATGTCGTTCGTCGCGCACTCAAGAAGGACCCCCAGCAGCGCTTTCGCGACGCTCAGGAAATGCGCGCCGCGCTGCAAAGTGCTCGCGGGGCCGTGGACGCGGAGCTGATCTCACCGGTGGTGATGGCAACACCGGTCGAAGGCCGCGCTGGTGACAGGCTGACTAGTGACAGGCTGGCGGTTGAAGGGCTGGCCGTGCGTGGCGGAGCCGCGCGGACGAATCCCGTACCGCCCATCGTGCCGACAGCGTTTCGGCCGGCCGTTGCTGAGTCGATGAATGCTGGGTCAACGCTTGCTGGGGCGCCAAATGCTGGGCCGACCATCCTGGAGCACGGGACGGATCTCATTCACGGGCTGGCGATGACCTTGCCTCACACCGCCTTTTTGTCGCTGATCGGTGTGCTGCTGTTTCGACAACCCGACACGTCGCTCAACTATGACCTGGCGGTGGGAGCTTGGTTCTTCTTTACCAGCACGCTGGGATCATGGCTCATTTTATTATTCGGTAAGCTCTGGGAATGGCGAGCTGCCGATGCCATTCCGCGACGACTGGTGATGCTAGCCGCTGGCTTGGTTTTGGGAATGTGCAGTGTATCGTTTCGCGAGTATCTCTTATTGGATCAGCCGGAACCGCTCATTGTGTCCAGTCCGCTAGCCAACTCCCTACTAGATTTTCGCCTCTCCGCGACGACGCCGCAGCCCAAGCCGCTGGCCGTGCTGCTCTACTGCGGTTCTCTCTTTGTACTACTGTCGTTTTGGAAGCAGACGCTCGGACTGCGTAAGCGGCGCGTAACCCTGCGCAGCGTGCTATTCGCGGGCGGGGTAGCCTTCGTGATCGGCTGCGTCGTTCCTTTCTGGCGTCCGTGGGGGCCGTTCCTGGCGGTCACCATCTCCCTGTCCACACAACTTGCTGCTCGCTGGCATCCGCCGCCGGCCCGCACGGCACGGCGTTTTGCTCCAGTCTTTAATCTTTGTCTGGCCACCTGCTTTGGACTGGCGACGTTGATCCCTTGGGAACGGCCGCTCTGGGGTGACGAAGTCGATCCCTACCCGCTCTCGGTCCAACCGGAGGATCACCAGCCGTCTCCAGACGTGGCGGGAACAAGCGGCGCCTGGAAAGGCGAGTTCGTGACCCAAGCGCCGTTCTGGGCTGGCTCCACACTGCGTCGCAATGGGGATGTCGATTACTTGCCGATTGGATCCATGACGAAGCGCAGTCCTGAAGCGGCTCTGGCAGAATTAGCGGAGACTAGTGAGGAATCATTCAAGCAATACATTTTTCAAGAGTTTAAATCGAAGGAGGCGATGGAGTTGTTGCAGATGACGGCTGAACAACTGCGGCAGTATCAGACTAGCGAACCGGTGATGATACGGGACGGAGAGCAGGAATCGGAGTATCGCTATCAAGCCTTTGTCCGGTACGCCTTCGATGAACAGCTGCGCGACGAACTGCGGGCGCGCTGGCGGCCGGTGGTTCGAACGATGCGTTTGCAGGGACTCGGAGTTCTCTTGGTCGCACTAACAGCGCTCCTGATTATTATTCGAGTTAACCTGCCACGGGTGGCAGTGAAGTCTCAGGGGATGACTAGTCGGGAGCTCTGGCGATTGCGAATACTGACGCTCAGCGCCATACTCGGCATCATCGTGTATGGACTGTCGTTGGCCAAACCTTGGCTGCTTGCTTCCTGAGCTCGCATGCATGGATTGACGCCTCAAATCTCCATTCCGCTCGCCGATTGATTCTTCTAGCCTTCCATTCTTCTCGACCTTGATTACACCGGTGTATCCGCATGAAGCCAGCTACTCGGGCGGATCGCTTAACGGTGCAACGCATTCTGGCCGGTGATGCCACGGCCTGGAGTGATCTGATTGCCCGCTTTGAGGGCCGGTTGTTGGCATTTGCCGAGAATCGATTGCGCGATCGGGCGTCGAGCGAGGACATCGTACAGGAAACATTTGTTGGTTTCCTAAATAGCCTGCCCAATTACGACGCGCGGCGTGCGATCGAGAATTACCTCTTCACGATCTGCTCGTATAAACTCACCGACTTCCTCCGCCGGGAGGGCCGGCGACCGATGATTCCTTTCTCCGTTCACAGTGATTCGACTCTGGATTGGCTACATCGAGTACCAGCGGGACGTGGTCCCAGCAGTGTGGTGCGGAGCGGCGAACGGCGCGATCTCGAGGAAACAGCACTGGTGTCTGCCATGCAGAAACTCCTCGAACACTGGCAGCAGCGCGGGGATTGGTTCAAAGTGAAATGTGCGGAGCTGATGTTTGTGCGCGGGCTGGCGAACAAAGATATTGCGGGGCAGTTGGAGGTGGCCGAGCGGCAAGTGGCGGCCGTAAAATTTGAGTTCATCACTCGCCTGCAGCAGCAGTTACGCGAACAAGGTCTGAATGTGGATGTGTTTCCCGAATTGCAATCACCGGAAGCGAGTTGAGATGAGTTCTTCGTTGACGGATCGCGACTTAGAAGCCTATCTGGATGAGCGTTTGGATGCCGCGACAATGACGCGAGTGGAAGTGTCTTTGCGAGCGGATCCAGCGCTGCTCGAACGACTCGCACAGGTCAATGCGCGCCGGAATCGGGGCGGACATTCGATCGGAGATATTTGGCAACGCAGTCGCCTCACGTGCCCCTCGCGCGAAGAACTCGCGAACTGTTTACTGGGTGTGCTGAGCACCGATGTGGCGGACTATATCCGTTTTCACGTCGAGCGGATTGGCTGTCGCTGGTGCCAAGCGAATTGGGAGGATCTGCAGGTGCAATCGCGTGAGGCCCCGCAAGCGATCCAAAACCGCCGCCGACGCTTCTATGAATCGAGTGTCTCGTCGCTGAAATGGAAGCGTGACTAAGACGAGCGATCCCGATATTCGGTGGGCGTGACGGATTGAAACACGGATTGACACACGGATTGAAACACAGAGGCACAGAGGTCACAGAGGAGATCGGGGTAGAGGGAAAGGGTGCTGGTAACCATGGATTAGGGGAACGTGCAGGGCGGGTGCTCTGTGTTCTCTGTGCCTCTGTGTTTCCAATGCCGTGATGATGCAGTTCGGGGCGTACCTCCCGAAGCTTGAGTTGAATTTCCTCTTCAGCTCGCAAAGTACCACCCCGGCCAACCCTGTTGTTGGTGAACTAAGTTCCTCTGTCGTTGTCGACGAGAGTTCTAGGCAAAATCCCGCACCGCTTGTATTTCCTGATTTAGCTTTTTCTCGAATCGTTCCTTGCTCTTTTGAGCCAGTGCGACGGAGATTCCCAGCATCTCGGCGACCTCTTTGCTGGGAAGACCAGCCAGGGCCGCGAGTCGATAGACGTTCCAGGTTTGATCGTTGAAGTGTTGTCGGGTGCGCGCGAGTGCAAAATCAAACAACTCCTGTTCGATCAAAAGCTCGACTTGCATGTCGATCGAGGCCAGAGTTTCCTCGGCGAGGTAATGAGACAACTCGAGCACTTTGTTTTGCGAGCGAGCGCGGTAAGCAGACTTGCGAACCGCTTGTAGCCAGCAACTTCGGGAAACCTTCTTGAGCCAAGCTCGAAAGGAGCCATGTCCCTGATGTCTGTACTTGTGAATGTTCCTAAAAACTCTTAGGCAGGAATCTTGTAGAACATCGTCGATATCCTCGGGAGAGATACTTCGAGATCGCAAGGATTGTCGCATCCCCCAAATGTATTTGGTTGCGAAATCCTCCCATGCCCTGGGCTCTTTTCGCCTAAGTCTTTGGAGCAGGGAGGTTGAGGTTTCTGAAGGTGAACTCGCCATGGGGGGCGGAGTTTAATGCGTTCGCGAACTGGATGCAAACAGTTTTGTCAGACTTGTCTGGGTGCAACACAGGTAGGACTAGCTTTTCAGCCGGTCTCTGTTTAAGCGGAAAGATCCCAGCGGAATTTTTGCCGGATTTTGTCGGATTCGGCTTGCTTGGGGCGTTTTCACTGATGGAGGGGAAGTTGATGCATCGAACATTCACTCCCCTTCGCCTTTCGGCAGGGCTGACGAAGGGTCTCCAAGTGTTGGAGCTTGTTCGAGGGATCGCGAGATACAGGTATCTGTTTCAGGAGTTTTAGCAAGATGAGAGCGAAGTCTGATTCCTTAGGTTTGTTCACAAAACCGCGCACTGTTTCCTCTGTTGCAGGTGCAGTGGTGGCCTCGCTCAGTGGCAACCGCGCCCGAGCGTCCGTTGGTGGGGTAAGTACAATCCTCGCACGATTAGTTGTTCGGTCAGTAAACACGCTTGTAGAACTGGGCTATCCAATGTTTCTTCGTTTCCTTCCATCTTGCTTTTTAATTTGCATCCTCACGGTCTCCACAGCGCGGGCAGCAGTTGTTTTGCAGGTGGACTTAAGTACCGTAAACCAAGTGACGATCTCCGCAACTACAGGCTTATCGAGCGCCTCGGTAAGTGGGGGCGATTATGACGGGGTGTATCTGAAAGATTTTTTTGGAGGTAGTACTATCTTTAGTTTTACTAGACAGCTTGTTTCTGGGGCGGATCTTGTTTATTTCAATGCGACTTCGGATGGAACGCCTGGTACATACCATTATTACGATGATCCCGGTCTCAATATATTCAGTATGGACGACGGCACTCCCGATCCTGCTTTCTTTACGGCTGGCGTTCAAGCATTCAAGGGGAGTGCAACTTGGCTTCTTGACTCCTCGACATATGCCGTATTTTTACAGGGTCCGACAAGCGGTGATATATACGCGTTTACAGATAAGTTGGCAAATATCGTCGGTGCACAAGTCATTGGCCAGTACAGTGTCGTAACCGAGAGTGCCGTACCCGAGCCGACTTCGATGGCAATTTTTGGATTTGGCGCATTAGTCGTGGCGTATCGAGCACGTCGAAAAAGGGTCGCCGTCCACCGCTAAATATAATTTCGCGGTTCACGCAGCGGGGAATGAACTCGCGAGTCTCAACCGGACGCTAACGCGTTCCGGCTTCGCGTTCCGGCTTCGCGTTCGGAGCCGACGAGTGTTAGCTCGCGGTATCGTGTCGCTCTGGAGCGAGGGCATGTTTGAAGCGGGCGCTGTCGTTGAGTTAGCCGCTTCGGTCAAGGTAGCGACCTCAACCACATCACCATCAGGCGAGGCGATCGCCGATGCCACGCCAGGCGTGGCATCCAAGGGGACTTTCGGAGACATCGCCCCAACGAGCGACGCCGAAGGATTGCTGCTCCAACTTCCCGCCGCGAGCCGTTTCTTCCAAACATAGAAAGTCGGCACCGAGATCTGTTCCGCCGCACAAAACGCCGCAACGGTCTGCTGCCAGGATTCAAACCTCGCCAACCGCCGCTGCCACTCCACCAACTTCCCCGCACCATCTCCACGCCGTCCCATGTTGGTACCTCACGAAGCTTGAGTTGAATTCACCCTCAAGCTCGCAAAATACCACCCCGGTCAACCATGGTGCTGGTGAACGGTTACCATTCGACCGAAATGTCCCGCTACGCTCGACGAGGCCCGCGCGCAAGTGCAAGGTTACGTGGATCACTACAACCACGCGCGGTTACACTCGGCGATCGAATACCTCACCCCGGCTGACAAGCTGAATGACATGGGGCCGAT
>JBJSXJ010000185.1:0-7861 GCA_046086325.1 Planctomycetota bacterium
CGGACGGCTGACGCCGTGCCGCCTCCTAACACCACACCGGCCGGACGGCTGACGCCGTGCCGCTACTTGACGCTGCACTCGCCGGACGGCTGACGCCGTGCCGCTACCTAACACCACACTCGCCGGACGGCTGACGCCGTGCCGCCTCCTAACACCACACCGGCCGGACGGCTGACGCCGTGACGCTACTTGACGCCACACTCGCCGGACGGCTGACGCCGTGCCGCTACTTGAAGCCACACTCGCCGGACGGCTGACGCCGTGCCGTTAAATTTGCCCACTGGACCGCTCTTAGGTTCCCCAGTCGCGGGAGTAGCGAAAGTCGCGATCGACGGTGCGATTGGAGAGTTTCGCGATGACGGGCATGCGGCGTTTGTAGTGATTCCGACGCACTCGATCCATCACCAACTCGATAAACTCGCGGGCAAACCCCAGCGCACAGAGCTCATCCAGCTGATAACGCTGGTCGACCCAGTAATACAACAGTCGATCCACGTCGGCATAGGCGAACCCGAGTTCACCTTCGTCGGTTTGTCCCACCCACAAATCGCCGGTCGGGGCTTTATGGAGGATAGCGGCTGGGATATCCAGATGTGCAGCGAAGGGGTAGAGCTGCGTTTTATAAAGATCCCCAATCGGATTGATGGCAGAGGCCATGTCACCGAACTGAGTGCCGTAGCCGAGCAGCAGTTCACTCTTGTTGCTGGTCCCGAGAACCAAACCGCCAAAGGCCACACTTTGGTCATACAAGACCGTCATCCGCTCCCGCGCACACTTGTTCGCTCGACGCAACTGCGACGCCTCCGGGAACTGCTCGAAATAAGCATCCACGGAACCGGTGATCGGAACGTTAACCGTTGGCATTTGTAACTGTTCGATGAGGGTGGCCGAGTCTCGCCGCGTCTCGTCACTCGACGTGCGATACGGCATCGTCACCGCCAGCACGCGTTCCGGTCCAAGTGCGCGCACGGCGAGTGTGGTGACGACCGACGAGTCGATCCCGCCAGACAGCCCCACCACCGCTCGACTAAATCCCGCGCGCTGAATCTCGTCGCGGAGAAACCGCACCAGGATCTGCTCCACCAGCGGTGCGTGCAGCTCGAGTTCCGCTGGAATCACGCGGCGATCTGTTCCCAATTCACTCATCGTCACTCACCTTTTCATCGAAGAGTCGACGTTTGGCACGCTGCAACTCTTCGATCGTCAGCAGCAGTCGTTCGTCGCGGCCGAGCGGCGTGCCGAGTCGTTGGCGGCGCATTTCAGCGGGATCGACGTCGACCAGGGTGAGCGACGGATCGAGCGTGGGGGCCGCTGCGATCAGATCTCCGCTAGGACCGACAACCAAACTACCTCCCCAAAATGTGAGCCCCTCTTCCACTCCCGCTCGATTCACCACCACCACCACGACGCCCATCAATTGAGCGTAGGTTTGAGCGAGGTGACGATAGGTTTCCGCCGTACGGATTTCGGGACCAGCCAATCCGCGAGCGGGTGAATTGGCGAGGCAGATGAGCCAGTCGGCATCGTCGGCTTGCAGAATGGTGGCCACCGAAAGATGCCAGAAATCTTCACAAATAATGAGTCCCACTCGCCCCATGCGCGGACTCACCCCCGCACGGATGCGATGGCCAGCCGCGAAGTACCGCTGTTCATCGAACATGCCGTACGTGGGCAGATAAACTTTGCGATGGACGTGAGTGACTTGGCCGTTCTCGATCCACGCGGCGCTGTTGTAATAGCGGTGGCGTGCATCACGTTCCACGAAGCCGATTGCGACGGACATATCACCAGCCGCAGCGACAATTTCTTGCACCTCGGGGGAGGCCGTCGTGAGGGCGACGTCCGGCACCATGTCGCGCAAGTAATAGCCCGTCAAAGACAATTCCGGGAAGACGATCACGTGCGCGCCTTGTCGTCGGGCGGCATCAATTTGCTGCAGATGCAGCGCGAGGTTGCGGCGCAGGTCACCCAGCGCGGGAGCAATTTGCGCTAAAGCCACTCGACAAGGTCTTGAAATCATCAGACGTCTACCTGCTACAAGACCGACGTGCGCCAGGGTCGGGCGGAACCATGAATGGTGCGACTACTTTTTGGCTGCAGCGGGCTGCTTCGACAAATGAAAGTAGATCGCATTGACCAGCTCACGTCGCATGGAACGGGAATATTCTAAGTCCATCCATAATACTTCACCGGCTTGATTGACCAGCAGCGTTCGCGGCAAGCGACTTTTCGCCACCTGGCTGTAGAGCGTTTTCTCGACATCTAGCAGCACGGGAAATTCGACCGCCGAGGCGGCCGAAAGTTTTTCCACTTCAGCCTCCGCCGGTCCCACATGCACGGCCAACGTGGCCACTCGAGCGTCGCCAAAGCGATCCCAGATTTCCTGCGGCAACCGAGTGAACTGTTCCCGCGAGGAGGAAGCGGCGGCATTCCAAAAGACGATGACGGTGAGCGGCTGAGTGAGCAGACTGCGACGCGTGTGGGGATCACCGTGGAGGTCAGGGAGTTCAAAATCGGGCAGTTTATCGCCGAGGGCCAGCACGGAGGTCGCGCGATGATAGTCGCTGATCGCCATCACCGGCTGCCGAATGGGCTCGTCGGGTGCCGCCAGCGGACGAGCCTTCCGACTCGGTACCAACTTCGCCGGCTGCCGCCCAGGTTTTTCCGGCATAGGTTTTTCCGAAGCAGGTTTTTCGACAGCAGGTTTTTCCGAATTAGGCTTTTCCGGAGCTGGCTTTTCCGGAGCTGGCTTTTCCGAAGCAGGTTTTTCCGCCGCAGGTTTTTCGACAGCAGGTTTTTCCGGCGCTGGCTTTTCCGGCGCTAGCTTTTCCGGCACAGGTTTTTCCGGCGCAGGTTTTTCCGGCGCAGGTTTTTCCGGCACAGGTTTTTCCGGCACAGGTTTTTCCGGCGCTGGCTTTTCTACCGCTGGTTTTTCCGGAGCAGGCTTTTCATCCTCGGAGTCTACCGACTGAGTCTTTTCCGTGTTCTTTTCCGTAGCTTCCTGGCCCGCGTTCTTGGCCGCAGTGCCTGCTTCCGAGTTCCTTTCGGGGACGTCGTCCGCCGGCTCTTCTGACCGTTCTGGTGGACGTGGCTTCAATGGTCGGGGAGCGACCGGACGAACCTTCGTGCCGCTGCCGCTCGCCGGTCCTTGAGCCACCTCGGAACCGGCCCGCTGACAGCTCACTCCACCCGCCAGCCAAACAGTGAAAACGAGCATCCACATCGCACAGCGGCGCGCACCGGTACCCGGCATCTGTTCCCCCAGCAAACAACGCCGAGACATCAGCCCGCGGCAGGCGCTCATGAAAGTGGAATAGCAGCGACGCTGCGAGGTATCGTTCATGCGCGGCTGCTCCCAGGGGCCAGGGCTAAGTCGACCGCTGCGGGAGCGTGTCGTCCGCTCCGCAGTCGCATCGTCAATCGTTCGTCTTACTTCGTCGGTTTGGCAGCAATTTGAATGCTGAGCTCGGCCAATTGGCGACGTTCCACTTCGCCCGGTGCCTCGGTCATCATATCCGTCGCACGCTGGGTCTTGGGGAACGCGATGCAGTCCCGGATGTTGTCCAGTTTTCCGAACAGCATCACGATGCGATCGATTCCCAAGGCGATGCCGCCGTGCGGAGGTGCGCCGTACTGGAGGGCATCGAGCAAAAAGCCGAAACGCTCCTTGGCCGATTCCGCATTGATTCCTAAGAGATCGAACACTTGTTGCTGGGAATCGCGGTCATGAATGCGGACCGTCCCACCGCCCGCTTCGTAGCCGTTGATCACCAGATCGTACGCTTGAGCACGGGCCTGCGAGGGGTCGGACCTGAGGAGTTCGATATCCTGCGGGCGGGGAGCGGTGAAGGGGTGATGCATGGCGACCCAGCGCTGCTCTTCGGCATCCCAGTCGAACATCGGAAACTCCACGACCCACGAGAAATGCATCTGGTTGGGATCGTACAGTTTGAGTTCCGCACCCAGCCGTTTGCGCAGTCCGTAGAGCGCTTTGCAGGTGGCCGGGAAACTGTCCGCGACGAAGAACAGCAAGTCACCCGGCTGAGCTTCCAGACGCTGGGAAAGCTGCGCCAGCTGTTCGTCGGTGAAGTTCTTCGCCACTGGCGACCACAGCTTGCCGTCCGGTTCCACTCGAAACCAGACAAGTCCCTTGGCCGAGAAGTCATGCTTGACGAACTCGGTCAATTCGTCGATGTCTTTGCGAGAATACTTCGCAGCGGCCTGGGGAGCACGAAGGCCGCGCACTTTCCCTTGGCTCTCGATCGCTCCCCGAAATACACGAAACTCGCAGGTGGCCGCGATGTCTGAGCAGTCGATCAGTTCCATACCGAAGCGCAGATCGGGAGCGTCGTGACCAAATCGATTCATCGCTTCGTCGTAGGTCATGCGCGGCAGTGGCAACTGCAGCTCGATTCCCAGCAGCTGCTGGGCTAACCGAGCGATCAGGCCATCGATGATGGTCATGATGTCGTCCGCTTGCACGAACGACATTTCCAAGTCGAGCTGCGTGAATTCGGGCTGCCGATCGGCACGCAAATCTTCGTCGCGGAAACAGCGTGCGACTTGGATGTAGCGGTCATAACCGGCGACCATCAGAATCTGTTTGTAGAGCTGCGGGGATTGGGGCAGAGCGTAAAACTTTCCCGGATGCACTCGACTGGGCACCAGGTAATCGCGCGCCCCTTCCGGAGTGCTGCGTCCCAGAATCGGCGTTTCCACTTCGATGAAGCGGTGATCGTCGAAGTAGTCGCGCATGGTCTTGACGATGCGATGACGCAGCACGAGCGTTTGCTGCATCGGTTGGCGCCGCAGATCGAGGAACCGATATTTGAGCCGTAAATCCTCGCCGGGCATCTCCAGTTGTCCTGGGGTGAACGGCGGGTTGTTGCCGGGATTGAGCAACTGCAGTTCGTTCGTCCGCAGCTCGATTTCGCCCGTGTCCAGCTTCAAGTTGGCGGTGCCTTCGGGTCGCTGGGACACTTTACCACGAGCGAGAATGACGTCTTCGGACCGCAATTTCTTGGCCTGTGCCACCAGCTCTTCGCCATGCTGCAGCGCAAAGACCACTTGCGTCTTGCCATAGCGATCCCGCAGGTCCACGAAAACCGCTCCACCCATATCGCGTACCGTATCGACCCAGCCGCACAAGGTTACTTCTTGACCAAGATGAGCCGCTCGCAGCTCGCCGCACGTATGTGTCCGCAACAAAGGGCAGTTCCTTTCCAATCCGATGTAGGCAATTCCCACGAGCGATGATTCGCGGTGGTGGCCAGTCCCAGCCAGCGGGGCATTCTAAACATTCGCTGCCCACGTGCAAAGGTTCCTCCAGCTTCCCCCATCCAGGGTTTTCCGCCAACTTCTGGGGCGGAAGAGGTTGGAATGAGACTGGTCATGGGCTAGGATACTGCGTCGCGGAGGTCATTTGATTCGCGCGGGCACATCAACAGCAAATGGGGTTTTTATGTCAATTCGAGTATTGGTGGCGGATGACCACGAAGTGGTGCGACGAGGGCTGAAGACCCTGTTCCAGGATACCGACATTGAAATTGTGGCTGAAGCTTCGAACGGTAAAGAAGCTGTCGACCGCACCGTGCAGCACAAGCCAGACGTCGTGCTCATGGACATTCGCATGCCCAACGTCGATGGCCTCGATGCCATGGAGCGGCTCAAGAAGAAATCTCCCGAAACGCCGGTCGTCGTTCTCTCCACGTACGACAATCCCACCTACGTCGCTCGCACTGTCTCGCTGGGCGCTTGCGACTACGTGCTGAAAGGCGCACCCCGCAAAGACCTCATCGGCGCCATCACGCGAGCGGCCGCTGGCGATAGCCCCAGTGAAGGTTCGATCCTCCGCCGCATTCGCGCCACCATGGCCAAGAAGCGCGAAGGCGTCCGCTCCGAAGTGCCACTCACCGAACGCGAAACGCAAGTTCTGCGGCACATCGCTCTGGGACTCAGCAACGCCGATATCGCTCGTTCGCTGAGCATCAGTGTGGAAACGGTCAAAGAACACGTGCAGAACATTCTGCGCAAGATCGACTGCAGCGCTCGCACTCAAGCTGCCGTGTGGGCCGTCCGTCACGGACTGGTGTAGTCGAGCGATTGGTCTGGCGACCAGAATCCCCGACCATAATCCGCGACCAGAATACCCGACCAGTACTGGCGACGAGAATCAGCTTGCAGCATTAGCGAGCCCGTGGATGGGCTCGCTCATACGCCGCTCGCAATCCCGCCGTGCTAACGTGTGTGTAGATTTGCGTTGTCACCAGGCTCTTGTGACCAAGCAGCTCTTGCACGCTGCGAATGTCCGCTCCCCGGTCTAGCAGGTGAGTGGCAAAGCTGTGTCGTAGCGTGTGCGGCGTGGTGCGCGAATCCAGGCCGGTGACGGCGAGTAGTTTTTCTAAATTGCGGGCGACACTGCGCGTGGTCAGACGGCGGCCAAAACGATTCACAAACAGCGGAGCCTGTTCACCCTGCTTTTCTTTCGGATGGAGCTGCCGACGCGTGAGCCAGGTTTGGATGGCCGTTACGGCGTGACTTCCCAAGGGTGACAGCCGTTCCTTGCGTCCCTTTCCCCGCACTCGCACCAACCCTTCCTCTAAATCTAAATCGCCATCGCACACTCCCACTAACTCGCTCACACGCAGCCCGCCCGAGTACATCGTCTCCAACATCGCTCGGTCTCGCATTCCCAGCGGCTCCTGAGCGGGAGGTGCATTGAGTAGCACGAGGATCTCATCGGTGGTGAGAAAATGCGGCAGCTTGCGATCCGGCCGCGGGTTGCGGAGCGGCTTGGCGGGATTAATCGTGACCAGCCCCTCGCGCTGCGCGAATTTGAAAAAACTGCGCAGCGAAGCGAGTCGGCGCGCAATCGAGCTCTTGGCATACCCCGCTTCGTGCATCGCCGCCACATAACCACGCAGCAGAATGGGCGTCACTTGGTCGATCCGCGGGACCGGGCCCAGGGTCATCACCAAGTATTCCATGAGCCCCGTGAGGTCTTCACGGTAGGATTTAATGGTTAAATCCGCCGAGTTTCGTTCCACTCGCAGGTAACGCAGAAATCGATCGACGGCCAGCGAAACCATGGCCTTCGACTCACTCTTGTTCGTCCATCGGGGTCAGCGGAATGACGAATCGGCGATTAAACACTCGCTGATCATCCGCCGCTTGACGAATCTTCTGGCTCAGCATCGCCGCGTCATACCAGGTAAAACTCAGATTGGGATCCGAGGCAAAGCGCCCCAACGTACGGAGAACTTCCGTTCGCCGCTCGTCGTCAAACAGAAACACGTACCGTTCGTCACCCTTGACCAGTGCGAGTACGTTGATGTCGTTGTCCACGAAAAGGGACTCCTGGCAGCCGTCGGGGTCTTCATACCTATCCCCTTTATCGGCCAGCAGCCGCCCCGCATGTTAAGAAAGCTCGGCGGTCCGTCCTAGCAGCGCGTTTTTACCCAAATTACCCAGTCCCGGCGGTTGCGCACGGGGGACACGGGCGGGTTTCGCACGGAGGACACGGGCGGGTATCGCACGGAGCACACGGGCGGGTTTCGCACGGAGACTCGGTGGCGCAGAGGGAGGATTGAAATCGGGGATACCTAGCGCCACTCGCCACCCACCACTCGCCACCCGCCACCCACCACTCGCCACTCGCCACCCGTCACCCGTCACTCGCCACCCGCCCCCCACCACTCGCCACCCACCACCCGCCACTCGCCACCCACCACCCGCCACCCGCCACCCGCCACCCGTCACTCGCCACCCGTCACCCACCACTCGCCACCCGTCACCCACCACTCGCCACCCGTCACCCACCCCTCACCACCCTCCACCCGTCACTCTCCTCGGCGGGTTTTCC
>JBJSXJ010000186.1:0-41292 GCA_046086325.1 Planctomycetota bacterium
GCTCCTGCTTCCCCCGCCCCGAAGAGAAATCGCACGATCACGAGCGAGCGCAGTCCAACGCAAGCGGCTGTAAGAGCGGTGAAGGTGGACCACCAGAGCACAATGCGCGTGAGAATGCGGCGAGAACCGAAGCGGTCGCCCCAGTGCCCGGTGGGAAGTTCAAACAGCCCATAAGCCAAGGTGAAGGCCATGAGCACGTAACTCATCTGGCGTTTGCTGAGTCCCAATTCTGTTTGAATCGGCACGACCGCCACGGAGATGCAGACTCGATCGAGATAGAGCACGAACGCCATGGTGCAGAGAAATAGCAGTACGCCATAGCGCACCCAGGTTGGACGAGAACTCGCGTAAGCGGCCTGGTAATCATCGGGTTGATAGGGGTTGGAATCGCCCGAACTCATGATGACCGCGCCTCGAAGGATGGAATGGGTGGGAGCTGAAGATAAAGTGCGAACGGGTCACAGGCAAATAAAATCGGTCGATCCGGGTTTCCTGCGGTGACAGCCACACGGAGTCGTTGCTGGACGTCGCCCCACAGAAAACCGGTGGGAACCATAAAATCAAACGTGGTGGGAAGTCGTTGGCTTGGTTGGGCAGAATCGAGGGCGACGATCAGGTACACTGCCTGCGAGTAAAAGGAACCGGACCAGACAACGTGATTTCCCAACGTGATTTCCCAACGTGATTAATGATGAATCAGCCGGAATTACTGCGACGTTTAGGAGCGGGCGAGTCGATCCAGCAGGTGCTCATCGAGACCGGTTGGTCGCGGGCGCAATTTGACGACTGGTGGCAGGCCGAGTGCCAGCGTCGAGTTCCATCTGCCGAATTGAAGCTGGGCTGTGATCGTCTGCGTGGGCCAGTGCGCGTGGTACGCGACGAGCGGGGCTTGCCCCATGTCGAGGCGGAAAATACCGACGACGCCTATTACGGATTTGGTTTTGCGGTGGCGCAAGATCGGCTCTTTCAGCTCGACTATCTTCGGCGACGAGCACGTGGGACGCTCGCCGAAATCCTCGGTCCCGCAGCCATCGATTCCGATCTGCTCTACCGCACGCTGGATCTGCAGGCGGTAGCCGAGCGCGAGCTGGCAGCGATGACTGCGGAGATCCGCGGGTTGGTGGAATCGTATGCTCAGGGAGTAAATGCCTGGATGCAGGCGTGCCGTGACGGGGCAGGGCAGTGGCCCATCGAGTTTGATCTGCTGGATTATCGACCGGAGCTCTGGAGTGCCACGGATAGCTTGCTCATTACGGGCGAGTTTCGCTGGTATTTGACGGGACGGTTTCCGGTGATTCTGGCTCCCGAACTCGTCAAACGCGCGGTCGGCACGGGGCCTCTGTATGAACTCTACCTGGGCGCTGAACTGGACGAAGAGTGCATCCTGCCGGCGGGCTCGTATCGGCCCAGAAATCCGGTAGAGGTGGACCGAGAGGGAGCCCCTTGGGGGAGTTCGGCGGGAGGGGCGGAGGATGGTGGTGGGAGCAACAACTGGGTGCTGGCAGGGCGACATACTCAAGGTGGCCAGCCGCTGCTGGCCAGTGATCCTCACGTGCCCTTTCAGGCCTTGTCGCTGTGGCATGAAGTCCATCTGCGAACGCCGACGCTGAACGTAGCGGGGGCGGCGTATGCGGGAATGCCGGCGATCATGATTGGTCGTAACGAGCGAGTTGCGTGGGGAATCACGAACAATATTTCATCGCTGCGAGACTTGTACGAAGAGCGTTTGGAAGAGCCGGCTGGAATGCGTAGCTGGTATGACGGCGACTGGCATCCCTTGCAGGAGCGTTCGGTGGAGATTGTCGTGCGCGGTGGGGAGACGGTGCGGCACACCGTTCGCTCGACTCGCAATGGTCCGCTTGTGGACGGCTTGTTTCCCGCTGGCGCTCGCCATCTAAAAAACATTTCACTGCGCTGGATTGGTCATGGGGCGTGTGAGTGGGTGAGTGCGTTGATACGTGGGCAGAATGCGGCCGATGTGGCTGGGTATCGAGCGTCACTAGTGGGCTGGTCGGCGCCGACTTTTAGTGTGGTGATGGCGGATGTCGAGGGGCAGATTGGTTATCAGTGCACAGGTGCGATTCCGCTGCGAACGAGGGCGGAACGTGGACTGCGTCCCGGATGGGAACCGCAGCATCAATGGACGGGAGTTATTCCCTGGGAGGTGATGCCGCAGCTGACCAATCCCGACAGCGGCTTCATTGTGACCGCCAACAACCGCATTTGTCCGGATGATTATCCTTATCCACTGTCGGGGACATGGATCACGGGCTATCGAGCTCGGCGCATTCGCGAGACGCTAGCGGCTGGTAGTTCCTGGGGAGCGGACGATCAGCGCCGTCTGCAGACCGATGTTTATTCTGGTCGAGCCGCTAAATGTTTGCCCTGGGTGCTGCGCTTGTTGTCAGCGGAAGAGCATGATCGGCTCCGTGAGGCCCTGGCTTGTCTCGCGAACTGGGATTTACAGGTGCGTGCGAATTCGGCTGCTGCGGCAATTTTCAATGTATTCTTCGCGCACTGGTCCCGTCGTGTGGTGGCAGCACGATTGCCGGCCGATCAAGTGGACTTAGTGCTGTCTCAGTCCGGACCACTGGCGGTGGCGGTATTGTGTGGCGATGAGCGGGGGTGGTTTCCTGCCGGCCAGCTGGCGAACGAGCTGCGATTGGCGCTCGAGGCGGCTCTGGATGAATTGACTCAACGATTAGGTGCGGATGCAACTCAGTGGTGCTGGGGAGCGTTGCATGTGTTGGCGCAAAAGCATCCGCTATCGGGCCGTGGTGAGCTGGCGGATTTACTCGATCATCCACGATTGGCGCTGGATGGTGACGCGCATACCGTGAATAGTGCTACTCCGGATGCTACTCAGGCCGCTTGGCTGGGTGCTAATTATCGATTGGTTGTGGATCTAAGTGATGAATGCCAAGGTTTTTGGTCGGTGGATGGGGCGAGTGTTTCCGGAGTTGCAGGTTCGGCTCACTATCAAGATCAATTGACGGCTTGGCATCAAGGAAAAATGTATTACTGTCCACTTTCAGGACCGATTGCTGGTCCCGTTACGATCCTGGAGCCACGCAGATGTTGATTGGCTATGTGAGTGATGAGAAATATGTGGCGTTGGCGGATGTAATGGTCGAGTTTCAGGGGGCGGACGGATGGTCCCTGGAGGCTCGTTCGCGAGCCTCCGGTGCGATTTATGCCGATTTGCCGCCGGGTGACTACGACGTGATCCTTACCAAGGCCGGCTATGGCTCCAAGGTTGCTCGCTGGAGCTCACGAGAAACAGCTCCTCATCACTTTCGACTGCTGGCGGACAGTCTGCTGGGTTACGTTTGGCCCAAATGTGTGCGCAGCGGTGAGCGGGGTGAGTTTCGCGTGCATGCGGTGGAGCAGTACAAGCTAGAGCTGTGGCGGTACGGATGGGAAAAAGAATTGGTGCGCGGTCTTGGATGGCATGATGAACATGGGCCACGAGCGACCATGCAGCTCACTCCGGATGGCGATTACACGCAGACGGGCGTTAGCTGGAACAAGATTGGTTATGGTAGCCCCAGTCATCAGCAATGGGTCACGGCGCCCGACCGATCGGGGCTGTATTACTTTCACGCTTCCACACCGAGTGGCTTGCAGTTTTCGTTTCCTTGGATCGTCGCACCGGCTCGGCCCACGGCGTCCGTCGCTGTTTTGGCTTCGAACATTACCTGGAATGCATATAATAATTTTGGAGGTCGTAGTAATTATATTAGCGCAGATGAAATGCCAGATCGGCCCATCGTAAACGCTCGACAGCAACTTAAACGTTATACCCAGATTGAGCATCAGACGTGGGGCAGTCACAGCTATGCGCCGCTATCCTTTGATCGTCCCGAGCCCATTAATCATATTGATTTGCATGAACGCATAACGGATCCGATTGAGGGCCGCGCCGCCTGCCATGTAGCGCCGGCGGAGTGGCGGTTGCTGGGTTGGCTGGAGCGGGAAGGCTGGGAATATGATTTATATGGTGAAACACAGCTGCACTTCGAGCAGCTCGATTTATCTGCTTATCGAGTGCTCATCATTAGCACCCATCCCGAATACTGGACGCGGTCAATGTATGAGCGTGTCAAACGCTGGGTATTTTTGGAAGGTGGCCGACTGATTTATCTCGGTGGGAACGGATTGAACTGCGAAGTGGAAATGATCGACCAGCAGACGATGGTGGTCCACAATGGTGCGCTGCGTGGATTGTGGCCCGAGGAGATCGGCGCGGAGAGTCGGATGGCGAAGCGTGTCGAGTCGGAGGCGAATCTGCTGGGAGTAGTGTTTACGCCAAGTGGCTTTATGACGGGTGCACCTTATCGAGTGTTGGCGGAAGAGCACTGGGCATTTGCTGGCACCCATTTGCGGCACGGAGATTTGTTTGGGGAACGATCGCTGCATCGGCGCTGTCCGGGTGGAGCGTCGGGGCACGAGACGGACAAATGTTCTGCCAGCACGCCCGCTCAGGCACAAGTGCTGGCTGAGGGACTGAATCCGGATGGCGGCGGGGCGCAGATGGTGACGTTTGATACCGCGAGTGGTGGTGCTGTGTTTTCGGTGGGGTCGATTTGTTATCCCAGTTCGTTGCCTGTCGATGAGCGGATTTCCCAGATCACAAACAATGTTTTGCGACGATTTCTGCAAGTGTAGCAACAGAGAGATGGAAGCATGCTAAACACACGCCCTTTCTTTTCATGGTGTCGTCGACTTGGTGGTGTTCTACTGGGAATCATGCTGAGTTCACCCTGGGCGATGACGGCGGAGTCGCCACGTGGCATGGTGGCGACCGTGCATCCGCTGGCGACTCAAGCGGGAGTGTCAGCACTGGAGCGTGGTGGTAATGCGGTGGACGCCGCGGTGGCAGCAGCACTCACGCTGGGCGTGGTCGACGGACACAATTCAGGAATTGGTGGCGGCTGTTTAATCCTGGTACGTCGCGCGGATGGAAAACTATTCGCCTTGGATGGTCGGGAGACGGCACCTGCGAAAGCGCATCGCACGATGTATGTCGAAGCGGCCGCTGCGGGCCTGGGACAGGATGGACGAGTAGGGCAGGGGGAGGGGAAGCGACGAGCGACGGACTATAGCCAGACGGGGGCGCTAGCGGTGGCGGTGCCGGGAGCGTTGGCAGCATACGAGTTGGCGGTGCGGGAGCATGGACGATTGACGCTGTCGGATCTGATTTCACCAGCCGCTCAGATTGCTGAGGACGGTTTTGCGATTGATCGCGTCTATGCCGGGAATCTGGCGGACAAGGCGCAGCTGCTGGCGCGGTTTTCGGCGAGTCGAGCGATTCTGCTGAAGTCCGACGGTACGCCTTATCGCGAAGGTGAACGGCTCGTGCAAACAGACTTAGCGAAATCGTATCGAGCGATTGCGCGCGAGGGCGTGCAGTGGTTTTATCAAGGAGAATATGCTCGGCAGGTCGAGCAGTGGATGCAGGCTCATGGTGGCGTGCTGACGGCGAGTGACTTGGCGAATTATCGACCACGCGAGCGAAATCCATTGGTGACTCGATATTGCGGTCATACGGTGGTTGGGTTTCCGCCGCCGAGTTCGGGTGGGATTCATGTCGCACAGATGCTGTACATGCTGCAGCAATTCCCGCTGGAGGAGTGGTTCGAGCAGGATTCAGCTCGGTGTGCGCATGTGATCATTGAGGCGATGAAATTAGCGTTTGCGGATCGCGCG
Source organism: Planctomycetota bacterium (assembly GCA_046086325.1). Lineage (GTDB taxonomy): Bacteria > Planctomycetota > Planctomycetia > Pirellulales > Pirellulaceae > JBJSXJ01. Next base: position 5,710 of record JBJSXJ010000186.1, read on the forward strand.
CATTGGCTGGGAGATTCCGATTTTGTGCGCGTCCCGCGAGGACTTATGCATCCCGACTATGGGCGTGATTTGGCTCAGCGGATTAATCTGGAGCGCGCCACGCCGGTGACCCAAGCGGGGACTCCCCCGGAGGCCGCGACCGATGTATTCAGCAAGCATACGACGCATGTGGCTGCGGCGGATGCCGCTGGCAATTGGGTGGCGTTGACAGCCACGATCAACACCTCGTTTGGTTCCAAGGTTATCGTGCCGGGCACGGGAATTCTGCTCAACAATGAAATGGATGATTTTGCCGTTGAGCCTGGGGTGCCGAATGCGTTTGGGTTGGTAGGGGCCGAGGCGAATGCGGTGGAGCCGGGTAAGAGGCCGTTATCGAGCATGAGTCCGACGATTGTGCTGCGGAATGGTGATCCAGTGTTTACGGTTGGTGCGGCGGGAGGTCCCACGATCATTTCGCAGGTACTGCTCGCCATTGTGCGCCAGTTGAATGGCAGAATGTCGCCGGCGGAGGCCTTGTCTGGGGCGCGGTTTCATCATCAGTGGTCGCCGGATGGTGTGCGACTGGAGAAGTCCGCACCGGCGGAACTGAAACGTGAATTGCAGGCGCGCGGGCATGTGCTGGAAGAGGTCTCGCGTATGGGCGTGAGTCAAGCGATTGCCTGGGACTCGCAGCGGCGGCTCTTCGTGGGTGTGTCGGACCCAAGAGTACCGGGATTGGCGGCAGGTCCGCGTTAGGTTTTGAAAAGGGATGGCAGGACAGAGCGAGGAGCTGCCACCGACTATCGAGCTGCCACCGACTATCGAGTTGCCACCGACTATCAGGCTTTCGGCAGGGGAGTGATACAGTCGGGAGATTCGTGACGCGGATTATTGACGAAGGTACTTACCGCTTGCATCTGCAGCAGATCTTCGGGGCTGGGGCGGATGAGGGCGAGCAGGGCTGGGGAAGGGCTGCCGGGGTCGAGCCAGAGCGAGTAGTCGGCGGGGGCCAGAATGACCGGCATCCGGTCATGTACGGGGCGCGTGAAGGAGTTGGCTTCGGTCGTGATGAGCGTGCAGGATTCGACTTGTGTACCATCGGGTGCTGACCAGTTTTCCCAGAGTCCGGCGATGCCGAAAGGGAGTTGGTCTGGGCGAGTGAACAGGTAGGGCTGTTTTTGTCGACCGCTGGCTTGCCATTCGTAGTAGCCGTCGGCGATGATCAGGCAGCGGCGGCGACGAAAGGCGCTGCGAAAGGCTGGCTTCTCGGCGACGGTTTCCCCGCGCGCGTTGATCATGCGATTGCCAATTTTGGGGTCTTCGGCCCAGGTGGGGATGAGTCCCCAGTGGAGCAGGGCAGCTTCTCGGGGCGCGGCTGCCCGCACACAAAGAATGAGCTGCGTGGGGGCGATGTTATAGCGTGGGGCGAGAGCCGGGAGACTCGCCAGCTCAAACTGTGCCATTAAGGTGGCGGAACTAGTGCGGAGAGTGAAGCGACCACACATGCTGAAGCTTTCGCAAAAGGACGTCACTATACGGTCTGCGGAAGCGCTACTATACTGGCCGAAAATATTCGTAGTCAGTGGGGCTACCGAGGCGTTTTTCTTGTGGAGGTTATGCCGTGTACGAGCATGTGGCGGTGGTGGGTGCGACGGGGGCTGTCGGGCGAATTGCATTGCAGTTGTTGGCGGAGCGAAATCTGCCGTATCAGCAAATCACGTTTTTGGCCTCGAAACGTTCCGCCGGTACGCAGGTCACCTTTCGAGGGACTCAGCACACCGTCCAGGAACTGCGCCCTGAGGCTTTCTCGCCGGGACAGCTCGTCATTGCCAGTACGCCTGACGATGTGGCGCGGGATTTCATTCCATACGCGGTCGAGCGCGGTGCTGTGGTGGTGGATGAGAGCGGTTATTGGCGCATGGATCCCCAGGTTCCGCTGGTCATTCCCGAGGTGAATCCGCAGGCGCTGGAGCAGCACCGCGGAATCATTTCCAGCCCCAATTGCTCCACGACCCAGCTGGTGGTAGCGCTGCAGCCGTTGCATGCGGCGGCGAAGGTGAAGCGAGTCGTCGTGAGTACGTATCAGGCGACCAGTGGTGCGGGCGTGACCGGACAAGAGGATCTCGACCGCGGTACCCGCGCGGCGATCAGTTGTTCGCCCTATCAGTATCAGACCTTTAAGCATCCGATTGCGTTTAATCTGATTCCGCAGATTGGAAGTCCCAAGCATGAGGGCTACACCTCGGAAGAGATGAAGATGGTCTGGGAAACTCGCAAGATCATGGGCGATGACTCGATTCAAGTTTGTCCCACCTGCGTGCGTGTGCCGGTCACGAACTGTCACAGCGAGAGTGTGCTGGTGGAGACGGAACGCAAGGTGACGGTGGCCGAGGCGCGGGAGCTGTTTGCGAAGTTCCCAGGGATTACTGTGGTGGATGACTTGGCGGCGGGAGTGTATCCGATGCCGCTCAATTCCGATGGCAAGGATGATGTATTTGTCGGCCGGATTCGCGAGGATCTTTCCAGTGCGAATGGTCTGGCCTTTTGGTGCGTGAGCGATAATTTGCGCAAGGGTGCCGCGACGAATGCCGTGCAGATTGCGGAACTCATGATTGCCAAGCAAATTGCTGGTAAGAAGGGACGCTAGCGATTACTGAGGGAGGCATGCGTTCCTATCGACTCACCGTGGCGTATGACGGCGCTCAGCTGCTGGGCTGGCAGCGGCAATCGCAAGGACGCACGGTGCAGGGAGAATTGGAACTGGCTTGGAGCAAGGTGACGGGGGAGCGGCTGACGATTACGGGCAGTGGCCGCACCGATTCCGGCGTCCACGCGCTCGCTCAAATTGCTAGTCTGGAGAGCGGCACGCAGTTGACTCCCTACCGGTTACGCGGAGCACTGAACGCTCACTTACCGGACGACATACGAGTCCGAGAAGTGGCTTATGCGAAACCCGGTTTTCATGCCCTCCGCGACACGTATGGCAAGCGCTACCGTTATCTTATTCAGGATGGACAGCCGTATGATCCGACGGCCCGTCATCGTGCTTGGCACGTAAAGTCGGTGCTGGATGTGGACGCGATGCAGCGTGCGGCGCAGGTGCTGCTGGGAACGCATGATTTCGAGACCTTCGAGACGGGCGGTTCGCAGCGGCTGAGCAGTCGACGCACGATCACCGATATTCTGGTGATTCGTCAGGAGACCGATTTCGGCTCGCGTGTGGTTGTGGAAGTGGCCGCTGACGGATTTCTTTACAACATGGTGCGCAACATCACGGGTACCTTAGTGATGGTGGGACGGCACAAGCAGCCGGAGTCCTGGGTAGCCGACCTGTTAGCGTCCAAGAATCGAAGGCTGGCGGGGGAAGCGGCCCCGGCACATGGTTTGTACTTGGTCGAAGTCTATTATCAGGCGGAATAGCTGAGGCGAAAAATACATGCGCATCGCTCATGTCATCACTCGCATGATTGTCGGCGGAGCGCAGGAGAACACGCTGCTGTGCTGTGAGGATTTGATTCAGCATCACGGAGATGAGGTGCTGCTGATTACTGGGCCAGCGCTGGGGCCCGAGGGAGATTTGCTAGCGCAGAGCAGGGCAGGGGAGGCGCGAGGGTCGGGAGAAACTCCGGCTGTTGCAGACCGAGTGGCGGGAGTGGCGGAGCAGGGGATGCGCCCACAAGTACCGGTGGCGCTGATTCCGGCGATGCGGCGCGCGGTTTCGCCGTGGCTGGACTGGCAAAGTTATCGACAGCTCAAGGAGCAGCTACGCAGCTTTCGTCCGGATGTCGTGCATACGCACAGCGCGAAGGCCGGGATTCTCGGTCGCATGGCAGCGACGGCGCTGCGTGTTCCGGCCATTGTGCATACGGTGCATGGAGCTCCGTTTCATCCCTATCAGTCGGGGCTTGCGCGGCGGGCGATCATTTGGGCCGAGCGATTTGGAGCGCGGCGTTGCCAGCGGCTGGTGAGTGTGGCGGATGCGATGACCGATTTGTTGGTCGAGGCCGGGGTTGCGCCGCGGGAAAAGTTCGTCACGATTTACAGTGGGATGGACGTGAATCCGTTTCTGCGGGCGAATGAGCAGCGAGAAGTCGTGCGGCGCGAGTTAGGGTTCCAGCCCAAGCAGGTCGTAATCGGCAAGATTGCTCGTCTGTTTCACTTGAAGGGGCATGAGTATTTGATTGCCGCGGCGCGAACCGTGATTCAGCGCTGTGACAACGTGCGGTTCCTGCTGGTGGGGGATGGGATTTTGCGGGCGGAGCTGGAGCAGGAAATTGGCCGTTTAGGGCTTGCCGAATATTTTCGTTTCACGGGGCTGGTGCCGCCGGGAAGAATCCCCGCGCTGCTCGGGGCCATGGATGCGCTCGTGCATGTGAGCTTGAGGGAAGGGTTAGCGAGAGCGTTGCCGCAGGCGCTGATTGCGGGTAAGCCCGTGGTGAGTTTTGACGTCGACGGGGCGCGTGAAGTGACGATTCCCGGTGAGACCGGTTTTTTGATTCCGGCGGGAGCGGTGGAGCCGTTGGCGGAGGCGCTGGTGAAGCTGGCGACAGATGCGGCCTTACGAGAGCGGTTGGGGCAGGGGGGATGTCGGCGGTTTGCCGACCAGTTTCGGCATGAAACGATGACTCAGCAGCTGCGCGAGCTCTACCAAAAGCTGCTGTCCTAGGTCGTTCATCTTTTTTCAGACTCCGGTTTGGGCTAGACTACAACCGTCAAAACCCGTTCAAACGGCACCGGTTCCGGTGCGCAAGGAGTGATTGTGACCAAGGGCACGGAGTACTTGGGCAGCTATCGGCGGCTGAAGATGATTCGGCCGGGGGCGAGCTGTCAGATTTGGGAAGCGATTCGTGACTCGGACAGCAAACGCGTCGCCGTTAAGCTGCTCCAGCCGGAGTTCAAAGAGAACAAGGAAGAAATCGAGTTCTTGCGTCACGAATTGGAGGTTGCCAAGGACTTTCGGCATCCGAACGTCATCGAGGTTTACGACTTTGCGATCGACAAATCGATCGCTTTTTTGGTGCTGGAGCTAAGCACAGCGCGTAACTTGAAGATGATTTTACGGCAGAACCCGGACATTTTGCCGCCGTTGACGCCGAAGATCATCGAACAAGCGGCGGAGGGGTTGCGGTACCTGCATGAGAAGGGCTGGGTGCACCGCGACGTGAAGCCGGACAACTTCCTGGTGACGGATGAAGGCGACGTGAAGCTGATCGACTTTGCGATCGCTCAAAAGCCGCTCACGGGGCTCGCGAAGTTGTTCAAGCGGGGCAAAATCCAGGGCACTCGCAGTTACATGTCCCCGGAGCAGATCCGCAACGAAGCCGTGGATTATCGAGCTGATATTTACAGTTTTGGCTGCATGCTGTACGAGCTAGTTACCGGGAAGTTGCCGTACACCGGGCTAAATGCCGATGATCTGTTGAGCAAGCATCTGAAGGCTCCGGTGCCTTCGGCGCTGGTTACCAATAACCAGGTGACCACTGAGTTCAACGGATTGCTGATGCGGATGTTAGCGAAGAATCGTGATGAGCGACCGGCTTCAATGGGTGATTTTTTGAAGCAGTTTCGCGCCATGCGAGTCTTTAAGGTGAAGTTAAAAACCTAGTCGCATGGGGAAGGCGATGAGTAGTAGTGGGCCAGGGTTGGCATTTGAACAACCGATTTTCGAACTCGAACAACAGCTTCAGGCGCTTGCTCAGCAAGGTGTTTTGGCGGAGGGCGATGAGGAGGTGCGGCGTTTGCGTCGGCAGCTCGCCCAGGAAACCAAACGCATCTATTCGTCGCTGACGCCTTGGCAAACGGTCGAAGTGGCCAGGCACAAGGACCGTCCGTATACGAGGGATTACTTGGCGCTGGCGTTTGAAGAGTTTGTAGAGCTCCACGGGGATCGCCATTTTGGAGACGACCGCGCGCTACTGACGGGCTTTGCGAAGATTGACCAGTACAAGGTGCTCGTGGTTGGGCATCAGAAGGGCCGCACGGTCAAAGAACGCTCGGCTTGCTATTTCGGCTGTGCTCATCCGGAAGGCTATCGCAAGGCGATGTCCAAGATGCGATTGGCGGCCAAATATGGTCTGCCGATCATCACGTTTATTGACACTCCGGGCGCCTATCCGGGAGTGGGTGCGGAGGAGCGTGGTCAGGCGATGGTGATTGCGCAAAGCATGTTTGAGATGTCCCGACTGAACACTCCGATCATTTGTGTGGTGATCGGGGAGGGCGGTAGTGGCGGTGCGCTGGGGATTGGCGTGGGGGATCGAGTGGGCATGCTGGAGCATGCGTATTACTCGGTGATCAGTCCTGAGGGTTGCGCGGGGATTCTCTGGAAGAGCCGCGACTACCGGGAGAAGGCGGCCGAAGCGCTAAAGTTCACCGCTCGCGATCTGCTCAAACTAGGCGTGATCGATTCCGTGATTGAAGAACCGCTCGGGGGAGCTCACCGCGACCATCATCGCATGGCGGCGGGTCTGAAGCAGTTTCTAGTGAAGTCGATCCGCGAGCTGGTTCGCGAGACGGGCGAGCGTCTGGTGGAGACGCGCTACGAAAAATTCCGTCGCATGGGCGTGTTCTTGGAGTCGTAGTTCAGCGATTGAGATTCTGAGCTGATCCATGCTTCGCGGTTTCCGCGAAGCCGTTCCCAGTCTGTCCAGCTGCTCGTAAACACCCCAATCGCAACGTCCGATAATGTTTCTTATGTTCGGTTGTGGTGCGGTTTTTCGCTTGAAGAACGACTATTTGGACTGGGACGAATATGTGCTATTCGGATTTGGACAGCGAGAGACTGGCGAGGATCGCGGTGAGCGATTGAGCAAGCCGCTCGGAAGCTTGCAGCGCTTCGCGATGCAGTCGCCAAAAGTCTTTGGCGCTCGACGGACGATTCCAAATCGCACTCGCCGCCGCGCCCAGTTTGCCAGCCAGTGATTTGTGATCCAGCAGCCGCTGGACCTCCGCTGGTAATTCATCTTCCACGGCGTCGCTGATGATCCGGACGGAGAGGAATCGAGTGCGCTGGCGCTGGCAGACGCGGGCCACCGCCAGCGACTCCATGTCGCAGGCGACCGCGTCGTAACGCTCCGCCAGCAGGCGACGCTCCGCCGCGTCCCGCACCAAGCGGTCCACCGTCAGCAGCCGCCCCCCATGAACTCCGGGCTGCGGAGTGCTCGGGAGCTTTACCCCCGTCGACAGCTCATGGCCCATTTCATCGGCGATCTGAGTTGCCATGACCAAATGTCCGCGGCGAATCTCAGGACGCAGTGCACCGGCGAACCCGGCCGAGATGAGCCACTGAGGTTGATAAAGCGCTAACAGATCCTCGGTCGCTTGCTCAGCGGCCGTTTGTCCCACCCCCGCCTCCGCAATCACGATGCGACGCCCTTGCAGCCAACCGGCATGTTCAAAAAAACGAGCACAGCGAGCGGTCGTGGGGCGCTCCAGTCGATCGACCAAGCCACCTGCTTCCAGATCGAGTGCAAAGACCAGCGCCACGTCACAGGCGATGGGCGCGGGCGATGGTGCGGTGGAGGCCGCAGAAGGCTCGCCGGATGAATTGACGTCTTCAGAGGTGGCTGCAGCGGGAGATCGTTCGCCGGCGGTCGTTCTGGTCGTCCCATGCGAGCTGGAGGCCCCCCCCTGCCCTCGTAACGCGGCGCCGACGAGTTCGTACACCTTCTGCCGCGCGGTTTGATTGATCCACTGATTGACGATGAACCGCAGCAGCATATTCGATCAGGTTTCACTCACATGCGTATCGCGAATGACCGGCAGAGCGAACGTAGCCGGAAAACTTTCTTCCGAAGCAGGGGAGGTAAAATCACTTTCTTCGCTCATACCCTGGCGATTTCCCCAGAGCGATAACTTTACCGTAGCGAGAAATCCTTTCCAACTGCCAAAGGTGGCCGCTACGGCACTCGGCTCATAGCCGCAGTGCACCAAGCAGTTCCGACAGCGCGGCTCGGAGCCTTGATGACCGTAACGCTTCCAGTCGGTCGTGGCCATCAATTCCGCAAAGGTTGAGCAGTAGCCGTCGTCGAGCAGGTAGCAGGGTTTTTGCCAGCCGAAGATGTTGTAGGTGGGGTTTCCCCAAGGCGTGCAGGAGAAGTCCCAGCGCCCCTGCAGGAATTCCAAAAATAAGGGCGTGTGGTTAAAGCGCCAGCGACGACCCGCTCCCGCCAGCAGCCGTCGAAACAGATCGTGTGTTTGTTGACGACTGAGGAAGTGATCTTGATCGGGCGCTTTTTGATAGCTGTAACCCGGAGAAATCATCATTCCCTCGACACCCAAACGCATCATCTCATCGAAAAAGCCTCGCATGCGCTGCGTGTCGGTTCCCTGAAAAAGAGTGGAATTCGTGGTGACACGAAAGCCACGTTCGCGAGCCGCTCGAATCGCTTCGATCGCCTGATCATAAACGCCTTGACGCGCTACGGCTCGATCATGTTCGTGGCGTGGTCCGTCGAGGTGAATGGAGAGGGCCAGGTAGCGGCTTGGTGCCAGCTTCGGCAAAGACTCGACCAGCTTGATCGCATTGGTGCACAGGTAGACATACTTTCGACGCGCCACGAGGCCGTCGACGATTTGATCGATTTGCGGATGCAGCAGGGGCTCGCCACCCGGAATGGAAACGACCGGAGCACCGCATTCATCCGCTGCCGCCCAGCACTGCTCGGGCGTTAACTGTCGGCGCAGAATTTCGGCTGGAAATTGAATTTTTCCGCAACCACCGCATGCCAGGTTACAGCGAAACAGCGGTTCCAGCATCAATACCAAGGGGAACCGTTTGCGACCGCGCAGTTGTTGCCCAAGAACGTAACTGGCGACCGTTGCCATTTGCGAAAGGGGAACGCCCATCGTGTTCAATTTCCTAACTTCGTCCACTCGGCCAACGCCAAGAGCGGAAAGTAAATCGGATAGTAGTGATAGCGGAGGTAGAACACACGCGGAAAACCCGTGCCGGTGAATTCTGATTCCTGCCAGGAGCCGTCGTTTTGTTGTTGGTTAACGAGGTAGGAAATGCCGCGGCGCACGGCGGCGTGATCATGCAATCCGGCGGCTAGGAGTCCCAAGATTGCCCACGCTGTTTGTGAGGCAGTCGCTGGTCCTTGCCCACGCACCAAATGGTCTTCATAGCTATCTGCCGATTCCCCCCAGCCACCGTGCGGCTGCTGATGATCGAGGAGCCAGCGCACACCACTGGTCATGAGCGGGTCCTGACGCGGGAAGTCGACCGCTGCCAGGCCAGCCAGCGCTTGCCATGTCCCGTAGATGTAATTCACGCCCCAGCGTCCATACCACGATCCGTCTGCCTCTTGAGTCGCTCGCAAGTATTCAATCGCCCGCTGCACACAGGCATCGCGACGTGTGAAACCGTATTGGCCCAGCATTTCTAGAACACGCCCCGTAATATCCGGTGTGCTGGGATCGATCATGGCATTGTGGTCTGCGAACGGTACTTCACATAGCAATTGCCAATCGTTGTCTTTGTCGAAAGCGCCCCAGCCACCATCACGATTCTGCATGGCGAGCACCCACTTCAGAGCCCGCTGACAGGCAGCAGAAATCTGTTCGGTGCGGGCTAAAAACTGCTTCTGCTCCCCTGCCCGGATCCGCCCCTCAATGACCAGTGTCGGTGATTCAGAATGGGCTGTGGCACTGACGCTGTCATGGCGACGTGGCAACATCCGCCACAGGTTTCCACCCGAGTTTTGCGGTAGGTTTCCCTGAGCAGTGGCGAATTGATAGCGCAGTGCCATGAGCACCATGATCGTATCGTCAACGTCTGGGTAGAACGCATTGCGATGTTCGAAGAACCAGCCACCAGGTTCGGCAGGGACGCGTTTGGACCAGTCGCCAGGCTGGCGAACCTCTTTCGTTAACAACCAATTGATGACGCGACATAACGAGGGATGATTGACATCCACGCCCGCGGCGCCGAGCGCACGCGCGGAGAGCGCCGTATCCCAGACCGGCGATAAACAAGGTTGCAAGCGAGTGGTGTCGTTCTCGGTGATCATCAAACGAGCCAGTTGATCGTGACATTCCCGCACGGCTGGGCTGTCAGGGGCGTGGCCGAGGCTTTGCAGCGCGATAATACTCCAAATGATGGGCGGAAAAATTGCTCCCAGTCCATCGCTATCCGCAAATCGTTCCAACATCCAGGACTCCGCCGCGCGAAGCGCGCGACGTCGCAGCGGATGCCATTCACGCCGCTCGGCAAACTTCAGCAGCTCGTCGACTCGCCGAAAGAATCGCTCCCAGTTCCAACCTCGCTCAGGCGGCCCCGCACCGGGTGATCGCAGCGGCGGCCAGCACTCCGGCGCGCGAATAAACAGTTCGCTGATTCCAAGCTCAACCGGCAAGGTGCGGACTGGACGCTGCGCCCAGACGATCGACAGAGGAACAAAAATGGTTCGCGACCAAGCACTCATCCGATAAATGTTGACCGGTGCCCAATCCGGCAAGAGCATCATTTCCGGTGGAACTGCCGGGCAAAGTTCGTACGAGATTTGCCCCAACAGCGCGAGATAGAAGCGAGTGAAACTGTTGACGGCATCCGCACCGCCATGCTGCCGAATGGTCTCGCAAGCTCGACGCATCGGTTCCGAGGCAGGATCTTCACCGGTCAGTTTGAGGGCCAAGTAGGCTTTGACGCTACCGCTGATCTCCACACGACCACCAGGATACATGGCCCAGCCACCACCGGGCTGCTGCTGCTTTAAGAGCTGACGCGCACACTGTTTGGCGAGCGGCGACTGTTCCAGCCCCAGGAACGCCAGCAGTAAGATGTACTCGCTCTGTAAAATCGAATCGCCTTCCAGTTCGGCGCACCAGAAGCCGCTGGGATCCTGGCGTTCCACCAGCCATGCTCCCACCCGTTGCTTGGCAATCAGCGCGGCGGTGAGTAAGTCGCCCTGCACATAGTCGACTCCACCGTACGACAGAGTACGGTCCTGCGGTTGATGATCCGATGAGCGCATAAAAGCCGGGCCTCCTTACCTAGCGAATGGGCAAGGTAGGTCATCCGGGAAATCTCTGCAAGTCGTATTTATTGTAGGGAGATGGGCACTCAGCGCCATTCTACCTAGTCGTTACAATCAGCCAGCAAGACATACGACTCGCCACACCATCACGCTCGTCCGCAAGTTGTCGCGGCGGGATGTCGAACTAACAAGTGTAGATCGAGTCCTTCACCCCAAAGTTGGCACCATGGCCCACGCTCCATCCCCTACCGCAAATCAAGCTCCGCTGGCGGGCATTTTTACCCCCAACATCGTACCGCTCGACGCTCATGGCGAGATCAATGAAGCGGAAACTCGGCGCTACGTCGATTGGCTCATCGATCACGGTGTGCACGGCTTATATCCCAACGGCTCGACCGGGGAGTTCACTCGGTTTACCGCCGAAGAGCGACGACGAATCATCGAGATCATCGCGGATCAGACGCGCGGCCGCGTACCCATCCTGGCTGGGGCTGCCGAGGCCAACACCCGCGAGACCATCCGTGCGTGCGAGCACTATCACCGGCTAGGCGTGCGCGCGGTGGCGATTGTGTCACCGTTTTACTACAAGCTGAGTCCGGCGGGAGTTTACGCGTTCTTCAAGGAGATCGCCGATCATTCTCCGATCGACGTCACGCTCTATAACATCCCGCTCTTCGCTTCCCCCATTGATGTACCCACGGTGCAGCGATTGGCCGAAGAGTGCCCGCGCGTCGTCGCGATTAAGGACTCCTCCGGGGACCTGCCTCACATGATGCGGATGATTTCTGCCGTTCGTCCGCTGCGGCCTGATTTCAAATTCCTGACGGGCTGGGATGCCGCCTTGATGCCGATGATCCTGATCGGTTGCGATGGCGGCACCAATGCCACCAGCGGTGTCGTCCCCGAAATCACTCGCAAGCTCTACGACCTCACGCTCGCTCGACGTCTAGACGAAGCCTGCAATCTGCAATATCGCCTGCTCAAACTGTTTGACGCCATGATTTATAACTCGGAGTTCCCCGAGGGATTTCGAGCCGCCTTGCAGTTGCGCGGGATTCAGACGGGAGTCGGTCGACAGCCGAAGTCACCGAATCAAGAGATTCAGCTGGATCAGCTGCGCGACCAGCTGCAATGTTTGCTCGCTGCGGAGGGATTCACGAGCGAACCCGTGGGTGGGTGCGCCGTTGGCAAGTCGGTTGACCCTGACGCCATCGCCCGCATCGTGCAAGGTGTCGTCGGCGAGCTCAAGCGACGGGGGATGGCGACTTAGGAAGCCAAACCAGGAACTCACTCCCCTGCCCCGCCGGAAGCTGTGCCGATTCCGCACAGAGCTGCAAACAGCCGTTGTGCGACGCGATGATTCGCCAAGCTTTGGGTAAACCAAAGCCGATTCCACGCCCTGCTTCGCGCCCCGAAAAAAATGGGTCGAAAATCCGCTCGGCGATCGCGGCCGAGATGCCGGGACCATTATCTCGCACTCGAATCTCCCAGCCGTCCGTTTTTGAATCTGCTCCCGCCACGGACTCACCATACGTAAACGTTACCTGACCAGGTCGCGATGCTGCGTTCGAGCGGGCGAATTCGATCGCCTCCAGGGCGTTGCGGCCCAGTGCCGCCAAGGCGACGAGCAGTTGTTCACGATCCGCCCAGACGGAGTCGTGCGACGGTTCGCTGGTGTTGCTGGTTGTGCCGTTATCGGTCGCGTCACTTGTCGTCGAGCGAAGCGCGGGATCGGGCGCCGGCAGCCGCTGAAGTGAAAGATGGTGGTGCGGAAAAGCGGCGACCAATTGCTGGACCGTAGCCTGCAGGATTTCGCCGAGGGAATTCCAAGCGGGGCGAAGCTTTGGTGGCTTCGCAAATAGCATCAAGTCGGCGATCATTTCGTGCGCGCGCAGAGCTTGTGCCGCGATGGTGGCTAGCGACCGCCGGCGCTCGGGATCGGCTTCGTCGCGCAGGAGCCCTTGTGCGCGAGTGGCGATGTTGGCGAGCGGGTTGTTGATTTCATGGCTGGCGCCATACGCGAGCTCGCGCAGTGATGCCAGTCGCTCTTGCTGGTAGAGAATAGACGAGGCAGCACTGGGCTCGCACCCGCTGCCATCGGCATCGGGACTCAAGTCCAGACGGGCGCTCGCGCGGGTGTCAGCCACTCGGTCACCATGACCCGTTTGTAGTTTGATCGATTCGCGGTCGTGCCATCACGCTCTCCGCCGCTTGGCCAAGCTTACGCTCATCCAACGGCGGCGGCGGAAATGGAAGGAGATCGCCGCGACCACGAGCGGAATGAGGTCAGCCCCGACAAGCCAACCGCTCACGCCGCCCAGGCTCGCTTACGACACCATCGCTCGTTCAATTTCCAGCAAGTCACACGCTCGTTCCATGAGCTGATCGATGGCGAACGGCTTCTGCATGAAGTCGTTGGCCCCGGCCGCTCGTAGCTCTTCCACCTTGTCGTGTTCCACCATCCCGGAAATGCAGATGATTTTCACAGCATCCAAGGTCTCGTCGCTACGGACTCGCAAACAGACTTCCTTGCCGTTGATGTCGGGCAGCATGACATCGAGTACGACCAGGTCAGGGCGAAACTCGCGCACCAACATCCCGGCCTCAAACCCGTTGTTCGCTAACCGCACTTCAAAGCGGCCGTCCCGCTCAAAGGCGTCCCGCAACAGCTCGACCAGTTCCTGATCGTCGTCGACGAGCAGAACCTTGCGTTTGTTGCTCTCCAAGGCATCTGTCGGAATCCCGTTGTCACGCATAAACGTGAACAAATGGTCCCGAGGGATGCGTCGAAAGCGACTCCCCGGCACTCGGAATCCCTTCAGCGTGCCGTTGTCAAAGCAACGAATAATCGTTTGCTGACTTACCTTGCAAATCTTGGCGGCCTCACCAGTGGTGAAAACAGTCTTGGTCGTCATGTCAGACATCCGTCCTTCCTAGCCCTCTCCGACGGACCAGCCATGTTCAGGGGGAATAACCGACTACCCTGTCGGATTACCCAAAGACCCCAACATCCGTGTTTATCGCACGGGGTCAACTGATCCTAAGCTCCGTCGTTAAACAAGACTCCGTGGCGTACGCAAAGGTTACACGTTCTACGGTCCATGTAACCGTTAGGCTCATCCGGTTCTGCCTGTCTTACCGAATTTGCCAACGCGTCGAATTATATCGGGGCTGCCAACTGCGTCAAGATTGATATTTTTGTCGCAAGCCCATGTCGCAAATAACCTTACACCAAATGACACAGGGCCAGCAAATTTAATTTTTCGGCCTTCAAGGCCTCCACAAAGCCCCTGCTTCACGCGCTTTGCCCAGCCCGAACCACCTTGCCCCGTTAACTCAAATGGGTCAGCAGCAAAGCAATATCGGCCGGGGTAATCCCGCTGATGCGGCTCGCTTGTGCCAAACTCACCGGCCGAATCTGACTCAACTTCTGCCGCGCCTCAAACCGTAGCTGGGTGAGCCGCTGGTAATCAAAATTGGCCGGAATACGCTGATCAGACAGCCGATTCTGCCGCTCGACTTGCTGATCCTGACGGCGTAAGTAACCAGCATATTTCACGTCATGCACAATCTGCTCGGCAACTTCGCGCGCGACCGTAGCCAGTTCAGGCAGGTAAGCGACGACCTGAGACCAATCGTTCTCGGGACGCTTGAGCCAGTTCTCCAAGCTCCCATCCGGCGAGCGATGCTGCCGCAGTAAAGTTAGCACTCGACTCAGTTCCGCCTCCTTGGCCTGCAGTCGCTGCCAACGAGCGGGTTCCACCACGCCAATGCTTTGTCCGCGCGCCGTCAAGCGTCGATCAGCATTGTCATGTCGCAGCGACAGACGAAACTCCGCACGACTCGTAAACATGCGATATGGCTCGTCCACCCCACAAGTCACCAAGTCATCCACCAGCACTCCCAAATAGGCTTCATCGCGGCGCAGCATCCACGGCTCCGCGCGTCGCAGCTGCAGCGCGGCGTTGATACCAGCCAGCAAGCCCTGCCCCGCTGCCTCTTCGTAGCCCGTGGTGCCATTGAGCTGACCAGCGAAGTAAAGTCCCGAAACTCGCTTGGTTTCCAATGATGGCCAGAGCTGGTCGGGCGAACAGAAATCGTATTCCACGGCGTAGCCGTACCGCATCACGCGCGCGTTTTCCAGCCCAGGAATTTGCCGAATCAGGGCATCCTGTACGTCCCGCGGCAAGCTAGTGGAGATGCCATTCGCATAGACTTCCAGCGTCTGACGTCCCTCCGGTTCCAGGAAAATCTGATGACGCTCCTTGTCGCTGAAGCGGACAATTTTGTCCTCGAGTGACGGACAGTAACGCGGCCCTGTGGTGCGAATCTGCCCACTATACATGGGCGCTCGATGCAGATTCGCGCGAATCAAGTCATGGACGCCCGTGTTGGTGTACGTGATCCAGCAGGGAAGCTGTTCGCCTTCGATCCGCTCATTGAGAAAGGAAAACGGCTGCGGGACATCGTCGCCGGGTTGTCGTTCCGTCCGGCTGTAGTCAATCGTGCGACCGTTAATTCGGGGCGGAGTCCCGGTTTTGAAGCGGCGCACTTCAAAGCCTAAGCGGGCCAGTGCTCCGCTAATCCCGCTCGTCGTCCCCTCCCCTGCCCGGCCTCCAGGCGTTTTGATTTCACCGGTATGCATGAGGGCTTGCAAGAAGGTGCCCGTGGTAAGAATTACCGCCCGCGCTCGATATTCAATGCCGCCCCGCACCAACACCCCCACGATGCGCGGCTGCTCCCCCTGCTCTTCCACCAGCAGATCCTCGACCGTCTCCTGCCGCAGATCGAGCCCCGGTTGGCATTCCACTTCCTGCTTGATGAACTGCTGATACGCCTTTTTATCGGCTTGAGCCCGTGGACTGTGCATCGCGGGCCCTTTGCGCAGATTGAGCATCCGAAACTGGATCCCCGTGGCATCGATCGCTCGCCCCATGACGCCCCCCAAAGCGTCAATCTCACGCACAATCTGCCCCTTGGCGACTCCCCCAATCGCCGGATTACAACTCATCTGACCAACGGTGTCACAGTTGGTGGTCAGCAGGGCGACCTGAGCACCGCAGCGGGCAGCCGCCAAGGCCGCCTCCGTCCCCGCATGCCCGGCCCCGACAACGACAATGTCATAGTTATAACGCGGCAATTGTGGCGACACGGTAGTCATGATTTTTCTCGTCCTTCTTACTTGCGGGCAACGCTGCCAGATCGATCCCCGATCCTAAAACTCGTCCCGGAATGCTGTAAAGTGGCAGATCCTAACCGCGTCACTCACCATTTCGTTTTTCTTTTCGAAATCATCTTTTTTATTTGACTTATCCAACTGTGTTTATATAAACTTTTGGCCATCTTTGGGCCGATCGACCGCAGATAGGCGTTATTCACTGGAAATAGAGGAGATGCACCATGCTGGATCTGTTCTTCCGCAGTCGGCACGCGAATTGTGAGGGGCACTCGCGTCGCGAATTTCTCAAAGTTGGCACCTTAGGTGTGGGCTCGTTGAGCTTACCACAATTGTTGCAACAGCGGGCAGCAGCGGCAGCGGCCGGCAGTGCGGTGAAAGACACGTCGGTGGTTTGGATCTGGCTGGGTGGTGGTCCCACGCATGTCGAAACGTTCGACCCGAAGATGACCGCTCCGGCTGAATACCGGAGTGTGACGGGTGAAGAGAGCACGCCCCTTCCAGGTGTCACGGTCGGGGGCACGTTCCCCAAGATTGCTCGAGTGGCCGACAAGATGGCGCTGGTGCGCTCGTTTGCACATACCAACAGCGGACACTCCGGTGGCACCCACTTCGTGATGACGGGCTACAACAATAAGCAAGCCGATAACGGTGGGCTACCCACACGGCCCTCGCTGGGATCGATTGTGTCGCGCGTTCGCGGGGCAAGTAATTCAGAGAGCGGTGTGCCGTCGTACGTTCGGCTGGGAGGCATCTTTGGCGACGGTGCTTCCTTCCTGGGACCAGCCTACGGCCCATTTGACCAAAACGGACAGGCGCGAAGGAACATGACTTTGTCGATGGCTGAGGAGCGCATTGGGGACCGTCGCAATCTGCTCGCCTCCCTCGACCGCATGAATCGCCAGGCCGATCGCACGGGACTGATGGATGGACTCGATCAATTCGAAAAGCAGGCTTTCGATCTCGTATTCGGCAATGCCGCGAAGGCATTCGACTTGAAGAACGAGAAGCCCGCATTGGTCGAACGCTACGGTAAGGGGCTGGGCGAACAGCTGCTCATGGCGCGCCGTTTGTGCGAAGTCGGTTGCGGCTTCGTGACGCTCAACTACGGTGGTTGGGATATGCATGGCCAGATCGAGCAAGCGATGAAGAGTCGTTCGCCACAGTTGGATCAGGCGGTGGCGGCCTTTATCGAAGACATTCACGAGCGGGGCTTGAACGAAAAAATTCTGCTGGTGATTACGGGTGAATTTGGGCGTACGCCGCGCGTGAACAAGAATGCAGGACGCGATCACTGGGCACCGCTGAGCACGCTGGCGTTGGCTGGCGGTGGCCTGCAGATGGGGCAAGTGGTGGGCGAGTCAGCTTCGAAGTTGGATGTGCCGAAGTCGACCCCGATCACGCCTCAGGATTTGATGGCGACCGTGTTCCACGTCCTGGGTGTCGACCAGCGGATCCAGTTCCCTAGCCCGGCGGGCCGGCCGACCTTTATGAACGAAAGCGGCAAGCCAATCGCCGAGCTGATTTAAAGCGAATTGACACCCGTGCCGAGTGAGCCTATCGTATGGCATCCACGGTGGTGACAATATGAAGTATGACGTAGCTGCAGCCCGACAACTTTCTCGAATTACCGCTCCGGAACAGGTCCGGATGCTGGTGATCGTGATGGGAGAGTAACGTCGGGGCTAGGCAGCAAGCGACGATCAGTAAAGCCCTGACACCCTTCGCGGGTTTCAGGGTTTTTTTGTTGCTGGGGCGATTGGTGACTGTTGGGAGGAACGATGCGAACGGTTCAGATTTACGACACGACCTTGCGAGATGGAACGCAGGGCGAAGGCGTCAGTTTATCCCTGCAAGATAAACTTCAGATCACCCAGCGACTCGATGAAATTGGCTGTGATTTCGTCGAGGGCGGTTACCCGCTCTCCAATGAAAAGGATGCGGAGTATTTTCGCCGTGTGCAGGAAATGCGACTGAGTCATACCCAAGTCTGTGCCTTCGGCATGACTCGTCGACGCGGAATTCGCGCGCTCGCCGATCCGGGGATGCAAGCGCTCTTGAAGTCGGGCGCACCCGTCTGCACGGTGGTGGGAAAAACCTGGGATTTCCACGTGACGGATGTGCTGCGTGTTTCGCTCGAGGAAAACCTGGAGATGATTCGCGATAGCCTGTCGTGTCTGGCTCAAGAAGGACGCCGAGTGTTCTACGACGCCGAACATTTTTTTGATGGCTGGAAGGCCAATCCCGCGTTTGCCACCCAAACTCTGCAAGCAGCTGCCGAGGGCGGAGCGCAAATGGTAATCCTCTGCGATACCAATGGCGGGACGCTTCCCGAGGAGATTGCCCAGTATGTTCGTGAGGCACTCGCCGTACTCACTCCCTGGAACGTACAAGTGGGAATTCACTGCCACAATGATTGCGATTTGGCCGTGGCCAATTCACTCGCTGCCGTCGATGCGGGTGCTGTACAAGTTCAAGGGACGATGAATGGTTTTGGCGAACGCTGTGGCAACGCCGATTTGATTTCCCTCATCGCTAACCTGGCACTGAAGAAACGGGGTTATCAAGTGCTGGGAGGCCGCGACCTGCAGCACCTCACCGAACTATCCCGCTTCGTCTACGAACTTGCCAATATGAAGCGCCGTTCCAATCAGCCATTTGTCGGCCAGAGCGCCTTCGCTCATAAAGGTGGAATGCATGTGCATGCGATCGAAAAGGCGCCGGCGACCTACGAGCATGTGAATCCATCGCTGGTGGGAAACGAGCGCCGGATCTTGATCAGCGAATTATCAGGACGTTCCAACATCCGCGCCATGACGGGACGGCAACAGGTTCCCGAGGATGCAAAACTCACGGAAGCGATCCTCGATCAAGTCGTCAAACTGGAGAATCAGGGTTATCAGTTTGAAGCCGCCGAAGCGTCCTTTGATTTACTGGTTCAGCGCTGCGCCGGCACGTATCACGCACACTTCGACCGCATCAAATACCATGTCGACGTAGAGACGGATGAACAGGGCGAGGTGGTGACCGAAGCGACGGTGAAAATTCGTGTAGGAGGAGAGATTCGTCACGAGGTAGCAGAGGGCGATGGGCCCGTGAATGCCCTGGACGCCGCCTTGCGTAAAGCTCTGCACGCTCACTTTCCCACGCTCCAGCAAATGCGTCTCGTCGACTACAAAGTGCGCGTCGTGAACTCCGAGGCCGGCACGGCCGCTCGCATTCGTGTCAGCATTGAAAGTGGTGACGAGCATGATGTCTGGGGCACAATCGGTGTGAGTGAAAACATCATTGAGGCGAGTTGGCTCGCCTTGATTGATGCCATTGAATACAAGTTGTGGAAAGATCGTACCGCTGTCGCTTAGACGACCGTGGCGATTTTCCGGACTAGGAACTAGGAACTATAAACTGGGACCGTTAGCTGAAAGTAATTCATCATGAGTCAGTCCTTCTCGGCTGAATCGATTCCCAATCGTTTTGATTTTGCTACCGCTGCTCCGCGCATCTATCAGCAATGGGAGGAAGACGGGGTATTTCACGCTCAGGCAGATCCCAATCGCGATCCATTTTCGATTGTGATCCCGCCTCCGAATGTGACCGGCGCTCTGCACCTCGGCCATGCTCTCAACAACTCCTTACAAGATTTGATGATTCGCTGGAAACGCATGCAGGGCTTCAACACGCTCTGGATGCCGGGAACCGATCACGCGGGAATCGCGACTCAGGCCGTCGTCGAGAAACGTTTGCGCGAGGAAGAGGGACTCGATCGACACTCCCTGGGACGACAAAAGCTGGTGGAGCGAATCTGGAATTGGAAGGATCAGTATGAAGCTCGCATTCTGCAGCAGCTCAAACAAATGGGTTGCAGTTGCGATTGGCAACGGACCCGTTTCACGCTCGACGAAGTATGTGCTCGAGCCGTTCGCCAGACCTTCTTTGATTTCTACCAGGGCGGCTTGATCTATCGCGGCAAACGGCTGGTGAATTGGGATCCGTTTTTGCAAACGGCCGTGAGTGACGATGAAGTGTTTCATGAAACGGTGAAGGGACATTTTTGGCACTTTCGCTATCCCGTGATCGATCCTCTGCCAGGTGAGCCAACTCATGTTACGGTCGCCACGACGCGTCCCGAAACCATGCTCGGCGATACCGCCGTCGCGGTTCATCCCGAGCCCGCTCAGGCCTTGGCGGCAGCGGAGGCCGAGCTCCAAAAGCGTTTGACAGAAGCGCCGGCCAAAGAACGACCGGCCCTGGAAGCTCAGCTCGCCGATCTCGCCCAGCGCCGCCAAGAATTACTGCCGCAGCTTGAACAACTGCGTGATATGGCGCGAGCGGGACGACAGCTCCTGCTGCCACTTGTAAATCGCCCCATTCCGCTGGTCGCGGACGCCTGGGCTCAGCCCACGCTAGGCAGTGGCTGCGTCAAAATCACGCCTGCCCATGACCCGAACGATTACGACGTTGGTCAGCGACAGCATCTGCCGATGATCAATATCCTGAATCCCAATGGCACGCTGAACGAACAGGCTGGTGCTTACCAAGGTTTAAAAACTCAGGCCGCACGACAGCGCGTGGTTGCCGATCTCGATCAACTCGGGTTACTCGAACGAGTGGAAGATCGAGAAATCGACTTAGCGCATTCGGATCGCAGCAAGGCGCCGATCGAACCGTACTTGGCTGATCAGTGGTTTGTGCGGATGGAAAAGCTCGCTCAATCGGCCATGGATGCCGTGACCGACGAGCGTGTTCGCATCACACCGACGCGCTATGCCAAAAGCTACCTGGATTGGTTAAGTGAAAAACGAGATTGGCCGGTCAGTCGGCAGTTATGGTGGGGCCATCGCATTCCGATTTGGCAGAAGTCGATTCCCAAATCTTCACTCGACCAATACCAACTTACCGGTTTTGAACCTCTTTCGCCCGACTCGGATACACCCCAGGTTTTACCCGGCTGGGGAGACCGCTTGGCGGCACGCTTGATGCCTGGCGCCAGCGACGAGGAGGTGATCTTGGCCGTCTCGGTGGCCCCTGGTCACGAACGCTTGGAATTGGAACTTGAAGATGCTGGTTTCGAGCAAATCGAGGATGTGCTCGACACCTGGTTCAGCTCCGCACTGTGGCCGCACTCGACCCTGGGCTGGCCTGAACAGACGCCCGAGTTGGCATATTTCTATCCCACGAGTTTGCTGATCACCAGTCGCGATATTATCACGCTGTGGGTCGCGCGCATGGTCCTCACCGGTTTGCACAATGTGGGCGATGTGCCGTTCCGCGAGGTGTATATTCACCCGAAGATTCTTGATCGGGAAGGTGACACCATGTCGAAATCCAAGGGCAATGGTGTCGATCCCTTGGACGTGATCAGTAAATTTGGTCCTGACGCCCTGCGCTATGGACTCGTCTGCCTCTGCACTGAAACACAAGACGTGCGATTGCCGGTTCAGTTCGAATGCCCGCATTGCCAAACCTTGCTGGATCAGTCGCGTGCGAATCGGGAATTACCGCGCATCACCTGTGGTTCTTGCAAACAAGATTTTTCCACCCAGTGGGCGCGAAAGCCCGAAGATGTCGCGCTGCCGCGTGGGTTGGTGGTGAGTGAGCGTTTCGAGGTGGCTCGTAATTTCTGTAACAAGCTCTGGAATGCAGCTCGCTTTACGCTGCTCAATTTGGCCGATTACCAGTCGCAGGTCGTCACGGATGATGAGTTGGCGGTGGAGGATCGCTGGCTGCTGAGTCGCTTGGCCACCGTCACGCAGCAAGTCACCGTGGACCTCGAACATTACCGTTTTGCCGACGTGGCACGCACGCTGTATGACTTCGCCTGGGATGAATTCTGTAGTTTCTATGTCGAGATGGCAAAAGGACGACTGCAGGATCCCGCGCTGCGACCGGTGGCTCAGCGAGTCCTCGCCTACACGCTCGACTCGCTCTGTCGCCTGTTGCAACCGATCATGCCGTTCATCACCGAGGAGATTTGGGGGTTACTCAACCAAGCCGCTCCGGAACGCGGTATCAGCGATCCAGAGCCCTTGCCGGATCGTATCATCATGGCTCCCTGGCCGGTCGCCGATGAAGCCCGTCGTGATGAGCGAATTGAAGCGCAATTCGCACGCTTTCAAGCCACGCTCGGCGCCTTGCGTGAGATTCGTAGCCGCCAAAATATTCCCTCCAAGACTCCCCTGCTCTTCTGTGTCCGCTGCGATCAAGCAACGGCTGGTCTGATCGAGCCGATGACGAGTTATTTCGAGTCGATGGCGAATGCGCAAGTGGTGGGGATGGGGCCAGATGTTGTCGTCCCACCCACCAACGCCGCAATTAGCCTGCCAGGACTGGACGTCTTCGTGGACTTGACCGGCCTGATCGATGTGGCCGCTGAACTAGCTCGCAATGAGAAAGAGGAACAGCGACTGGTTGGAGCCATCAAAGCCAAGGAGGGAAAACTTGGCAACGCGCAGTTCGTCGAACGTGCTCCGCCTGCGGTGGTCGCCACGGAACGTGAGTCGCTACAAAAGTTGCATGAACAGCTGGCGACCGTGCGGACCGCACTCGTGCAACTACGGTCCGCTAGTTCAACCTCATAACCGGTCGGGAATGAAAAGCAGCCGCAGGAAGACTCGCGCCAACCGCTTCCTAGGCGCTTTTTACAACCGGTTCGGTGACGTTGAAGAGTTGTCGTCGCCCGGCGATGACATCTTCATCCACCACGTACTTGGCGCCCGCCGTCTGGTCCGGCAACTCGAACATGATATCGAGCATGATCTGCTCGAGGATGCCGCGGAGTCCACGTGCACCGACGCCACGTTCCATCGCTCGCTGTGCAACCGCATGCAACGCTTCCGGAGTGAATTCCAGCCCACAGTTTTCCATTTCAAACAGCGTCTGGTACTGTTTGATGAGCGAATTCTTGGGCTCGGTGAGTACCTGAATGAGCCCTTCACGATCGAGTGGAGCGAGCGAAGAGAGCACTGGCAAGCGACCGACGAATTCCGGGATCAGACCGAATTCAATCAAATCTTCCGTGGTGACCATCGCCAGCATCACGCCAAGATCCGCTTCTTCGTGTGCTTGTAACGGCTGGCCAAAACCCAGAGCGCGACTGCCCAGTCGTTTGCGGATGATTTGATCGAGTCCCACAAACGTACCGCCGCAGATGAAGAGCACGTTGGAGGTGTCCATCTGGATGTACTGCTGCTCGGGGTGCTTACGACCACCTTGCGGTGGAACGTTCGCAACAGTGCCTTCCAGCATCTTGAGAAGTGCTTGCTGGACGCCCTCGCCCGAGACATCACGCGTGATCGAAACGTTGTGACTTGTTTTGCCAATCTTATCGATTTCGTCGATGTAGAGCACACCGCGCTGAGCGGCATCGACATCGAAGTCGGCGGCATGCAGCAGCTTCAGCAGCAGGTTTTCGACATCTTCGCCGACGTAACCCGCTTCGGTGAGCGTGGTGGCATCGCCGATGGCGAAGGGAACATTCAAGATGCGTGCCAGCGTGCGTGCCAAGAGCGTTTTGCCCGAACCGGTGGGACCGATGAGCAGGATATTGGATTTCTCAACCTCAATCCCACCGCCCTCCCAGTCGAGCGAGAGACGTTTGTAATGGTTGTGGACAGCGACGGCCAGAATCTTTTTTGAGGCTTTTTGACCGACGACATGCTGGTCCAGCTGCGCGACGATCTCGCGCGGCGTCGGAATTCGATTGAAGAGCTGCTTGGTGTTGCCGCGACGACGTTGCTCTTGTTCGAGAATCGACTGGCAAAGCTCGATACATTCCCCGCAGATATAAACGTCACCCGGGCCTTCGACGAGTGGACCGACGTCACGATAACTCTTACGACAAAATGAACAAAAGGCGTTCTTCTTCGTCGTACTGCCCCCGCGACGTCCCCCGCCACCCATATCCTTACCGACGGACATATCCAATCCTTTCGCATTCCTCAATCCAGCCGTCGTGCCTGCGCCACGTCGTTCGGTTGAGGACCATCCTCTGGTTTGCTCGAATCGGCCGAAGAGGTGAGTACGTCACCCGCGGGTCTCGGAGGTCATCCCTGTCCGCGATTATCGAGCCGTGATTTTACCGCATCTCGCTTAAGAGTCTCTTTTTCAACTCGCCCTGATTTAACAGCATCTCCGGACTCGGCCTGCAGTCTGCTGCCGAGCATCGTCTTTATTGTTCGGTATTCCGCTTCATTGATGTCACCCTGTTGGGCCCATTCTCGGAAGTTCGATAGCAAATCACTCGACGCCTCGTCGGTGCTAACGGCGCGATCGCGAAATCTTAGCACGATGAAGCGACCGATTACGATTAAGATGACCAGGACGGCGGTCCAAATCACCGACTGACCGACCGTTCCATTCACAAATTCCAGCATGTTGTCCACACTCGCAATGGCGATTCCTAGACGCACTTACCTGACTCAAACAAGTTCCACAACCGCTACAAATTTCCGCCCGTCACACCCCGTATTATGCACATTGCGGGAGTCGGGTCCAGAATTCGTCCGTCTAGAACTGCAGGGAAGTTTCTCGAGTGTTGGTCCGGCCGAAACCGGATCGACGGCCTACGCTGTTCAGCCTACGCTATTCAGCCCCTGTTGTTTAGCCAACGATTGACAGCCAATGACGTCGTGTCTTACAAGTTGAAGTCGCGAGGAGCTGGCGTGCACCTCAGAATCGCATTCCGTTTGCTCACGCCTCCCTACGCTCAGGCTTCCCGAATGGTTCGTGGAGGCGATCCGTGGTTCGTAAAAAAGATGAAAAAAGGCTCAAGATGTCTAAGCAGGATCATCTCACCCGCGTCTTGAACAGTGGCATCGTGGCGGTTATTCGTGCGCCCAGCGGCGATTTATTGGTGGAAGTGGCCGAGGCGCTGCTGGCGGGCGGCGTCGACGTGATGGAGGTCACGTTCACCGTGCCGCAAGCGGTGCGCGTGCTTGAACGAGTCGCCGATAAACTGGGAAACAAGATTTTGCTCGGAGCCGGTACCGTGCTCGATGCCGAAACGGCCCGCATCGCCATGCTGGCGGGTGCCGAATTCATCGTCTCACCATCGACGAATCTGCAGGTCATTGAAACCTGTCGACGCTATGACAAACTGGCCATGCCCGGTGCCTTCACCCCCACCGAAGTGATTACCGCCTGGCAAGCCGGCGCTGACATCGTGAAGGTGTTTCCAGCCGACGTGCATGGTGCGAAGTATTTGAAAGCACTGCGCGGCCCCTATCCGCACGTGCGGCTCATGCCAACCGGCGGCGTGTCCCTTGATACCGCTAAAGATTTTTTGCAGGCCGGAGCGTGCGCCTTGGGAGTCGGCGGCTCGCTGGTCGAACCCCAAGCCGTAGCCCACGGTGATTTCCGTCGCATCGAATCGTTGGCTCAGCAGTTCAGTCAACTGTATCGTGACCTTCGTGCTGGAGTAAAGTAAGTCTGCCCCGAGCGAACGCGCTTCACTCCCAGTGAACTGACCGCTGCCGCTGGTTTGTCATGCTGATTGTTTGTTTTTGCCCCGGTCGCCCGGAATGGTTGTGCCATGCCCGTCGATTTTCTATGTCCTCACTGTCAGGCTCGCACCCTGGTTGAAGATGCCTACTGCGGGCAAACGGGGCCCTGTTTCTCCTGCGGCAAGCCGGTCTCGGTGCCGGAGCCGGGGCGAAACGCTGCGACTGCTAAGCAGCCAGTTCGACGGGCCTCTGGTTCACGACTGGCAATCTTTGGGGTCTTAGCCAGTGGGCTGATTACCTTGGGACTGGTCGCCGCTATCGCCATTCATTTTGCTTTACCCAGCATTCGGGCTGCACGCACGCGCGTTTCGCTCGCACGCTGCTCTGCCAATCTCAAACGCATTCACGTGGCCCTGCAGCAATATCATCAGGAATACGGCACTTATCCGCCGGCCTACCTCACCGATAGCCAAGGCAAGCCGACGCTCAGTTGGCGAGTTTTAATTCTGCCGCAGCTCAA
Organism: Planctomycetota bacterium; assembly: GCA_046086325.1. Taxonomy (GTDB): domain Bacteria; phylum Planctomycetota; class Planctomycetia; order Pirellulales; family Pirellulaceae; genus JBJSXJ01. Next base: position 31,801 of record JBJSXJ010000186.1, read on the forward strand.
CGAAATGGAACTCTATCGGCAGCTCAATCTGACCGAACCCTGGGATAGTCCTCACAACATGAGCCTGGGACGCCTCATGCCAGCCGTCTTTCATTGCGATGCCGATCCGGCGGTGGGAGTCAGCGAAGAGACCAGTTATATGGCGGTCGTCGGACCGCGGACATTATTTCCCGGCTCGAAATCGCGTTCGCTGAATGATGTGCTGGACGATCACGCGACGACCCTCATGATCGTCGAAAGTCACCTCTCGGAAGTGCACTGGATGCGACCCGTCGACGTGGCAGTCGGAGCACTCAAGCAGGGAGTCAACGGTACCAGTCGCGCCAAGGAACCGCTGCTCGCCAGTGAACATCCAGACGCCGCCTCAGTGCTTTGCATCGACGGCACAGTACGCCGACTCCCAACAGTTACGCTGACGGATCTGCTGCAGGCCATGGCTACGATCGATGGCCGGGAACCCATTCGCTCCGAAGATATTCTGTTGGCGGAGGATCCCTGATCAGACCCGGCAGGGGCTTGCAGGGTTAGTTCTGGTTTGGAACACTATCGCCCGCTTCCCTCGCCCTGCTCCAGCAGCCGCATAGCCGGAATGATGGGAAGCAAGTTTTAGCTGATCACTTCCTACTCGAGTGGCCCTGGGCCAAGAGACGTTGCATGCGTACCAATCCTGTGAAGCAAAAGTTACGAGCTGGCGAGCCAACATTCGGGACCTGGTTGTCGCTCGGTGATCTCTATGCCACGCGCGTCCTGGCACGCCTGGGCTTCGATTGGCTCACGCTCGATATCGAACATTCCGCCGTCGACTGGTCGCAAGCGGCGATGATCTTTGCCGCCGTCGCCGATGCCGGCTGTGTGCCCCTGGCGCGTGTTCCCGAGGGCAGTCATCATTACATCAAACGCGTGCTCGACGCCGGTGCCTGGGGAATCGTGGTGCCGATGGTCGATACCGTCGAACAAGCGCGAGTCGCCATCGCTGCGGCTAAATACCCGCCCGTCGGCAATCGCAGCGTCGGCGGCGGCATGCATTCCATGAATTTCGGAGCGACCGCTGGCGACTACTACGCGCGAGCCAATGATGAGATTCTTGTCATTCTGCAAACGGAAAGCCCCACCGGCGTGAAAAACGCTCCCGCGATCTACAGCCTACCCGGCTGCGACGCAATTTTTATCGGCCCCAATGACCTCCGCGCCCAAATGCGCACGCCCGACGGCCGCGATCCAACTCCCGAGGAACACGAAGCTGCCATCCAGCAGGTCATCACGGTCGGCAAACAAGTCGGGACCCCCACCGGCATCCACGAGATGGACACAGCCGGCGCCTTACGTAGAGCTGGTCAGGGAATGCAGTTCATCGCCGTGGGAAGTGATCTCCGCATGATGACCGTTAAGGCTCAAGAAACGGTCCAGGGACTACGCCCGTCGAAGTCCGCCGGCGATGTCGCTCGCTACTAACTCGTCGCCACCAGCAACGCGGCAGGCGTCTGAACCCGCTGCTGCTTGACCCCGCTGCTGCCTTCCGTAGCCTCGCCTTCACTGTCCTCGCCTTCACTGTCCTCGCCCTTCACCGTCGTCGCCTGCCGAGTCACCCGTGTCGAACTCCTTAGTACCTCACGTCTACCTGCTCGCGACGCTCGACACCAAAGGCGCCGAAGCGGACTTCTTGCGGCAACAACTGCAAGCTGCTGGCATCCGCGTAATCTTGGTTGATACCGGGTGCCTAGGTTCAAGCGACGTGCAGGCTGATGTTACCAGCGAGCAGCTCTTTGCCGCCGCCGATCGATCACGGACCGAACTCCGCGACCTGCGGGATCGAGGAGTGGCGGTGGCCCAAGCCGCACTCGGTGCCACTCGACTTGTTAAGCAAGCACACGACGCGGGAGAGTTGCAAGGTGTCATGGCCATCGGCGGCTCTGCTGGCACGACGATCGGAACTGCGGCGATGCGCGCCCTGCCGCTGGGTGTTCCCAAGCTGATGGTAAGCACGCTGGCGTCGGGACAGGTGCGCCCGTACGTCGGTGACAAAGATATCTTGATGCTCAATTCAGTCGTCGATTTCGCGGGCTTAAACCGCATCAGCCGGCGTATCCTCACCACGGCTGGTCGAGCGATGGCGGGAATGGTGCAAAGTCATACCCCTGCCGTCCACAGCAGTCCTGGCGACTCACCCGCTGTGGAAGCTAGCGAGTCGACCGATCGTCCCCTCATCGCGGCGACGATGTTCGGTGTAACGACCCCCTGCGTGCAGCAAGCTAAGGCCGTGTTGGAAGAAGCTGGCTACGAGGTGCTGGTCTTTCATGCGACTGGCAACGGCGGCCAGGCGATGGAGTCACTGATTGAGGAAGGGCTGATCGTCGGCGTGCTGGACATCACCACCACGGAACTCGCCGATGAACTGGTCGGTGGCATTCTCAGCGCCGGCCCGAATCGCTTAACCGCCGCGGGACGAACCGGTGTCCCGCAACTGGTCTCCGTCGGCGCACTCGATATGGTGAACTTCGGCCCTCGTTCCACCGTTCCTCCGCAGTGGAACGATCGCCAGTTTTACGAGCATAATGCCAACGTCACGCTGATGCGTACAACGGCTGAAGAATGTCAGCTGCTGGGTGCCGAGATTGCACGGAAAGTCGCGGCTGCTACGGGCCCCACCGTCGTGATGTTGCCCGCTCGCGGGATCTCCGCGATTGATCGAGCGGGGCAGGTGTTCGACGATCCCAACGCGCGAGAGGCTCTGTTCACTGCCATCAAGGAACATGCCGGTGACGTACCAGTTTTGGAACTGGATTGTCACATCAACGACGCTGAATTCGCAGTGACAGCCGCTCGCAACTTACTAATTTTAATCGCTCGTCGATCGCAATAAGGAGCTAAACAAATGGGACTTTTTTCGCGAGCTGAGATTTTAAGTCGGTTGCGAGCGAAGGTGGCAGCGGGACAACCGATTGTTGGTGGTGGCGCGGGCACCGGCATCAGTGCCAAGATGTCGGAAGCGGGCGGCATCGATCTGCTGGTGATCTACAACTCCGGAAGATTCCGCATGGGCGGACGCGGGTCGATGGCGGGAATGATGCCCTACGGAGATGCCAACGCCATCGTGCTCGATATGGCTCGCGAAGTCATTCCCGTGGCACGCAAGACACCCGTCCTCGCAGGAGTCTGCGGCACGGATCCTTTTCGAGTGATGAAATTGTTTTTGCGTGAGATTGATGCGGCCGGGTTTTCCGGCGTCCAAAACTTTCCCACCGTCGGACTCATCGATGGCAAATTTCGTCAGAATCTGGAAGAGACGGATATGGGATATGGGTTGGAGGTGGATTTGATTCGCACCGCACACGAGATGGGAATGCTCACCACCCCGTACTGCTTTAATCCCGATGAGGCCGCAGCGATGGCGGCTGCGGGTGCCGATGTGCTCATTCCACACATGGGCTTGACCACCAAAGGAACGATCGGTGCCACTACGGCCGCCACACTGGACGACAGCGTGCGTGAGGTGCAAGCGATGCACGACGCTGCCAAGCGAGTGCGGCCGGATATTCTGGTGCTCTGTCACGGCGGTCCGATCGCCGAGCCCGCCGACGCGCAGTACATCCTGGATCACACCGAAGGTATCGTCGGCTTCTATGGTGCGAGCAGCATGGAACGACTGCCGGTCGAACCTGCCATTCGCGATCGTGTGCAGGAATTCACCAGCTTGAAATTCCGCACGTAAAACTACGAACACTCCGTCGCTACTGCGTCGCTACTCACTCACCGATCTTGGTCAGCCGACAGGGACCCTGAAACCAGACTCGGCCCTCTTGAGCTCGTAGCTCGGCCACCAACTCGACGGTGCGCAGTGCTTCTTGCACGGTGAATTGAAACGTGAGTGGCTTCAGCGGCTGATTGCCAGTGAGCTCGTTGGGTCGAGTGCTTCCGGAGATGCGAATGCCAGCGCCCTTGCCACGAGCTTCCTCGGGATTGGGATCACCTGCCAACGGCACGATGTTTTGAGATCGAGCCAACAGAGTGAACTCGTAGCGACCGCGTCCGAGCAGGACTTTACTGCGCCACGAGGCTACGTGCATTCCGGAACGCAGGCACTCGATCCGCCACAGCATTTCACCTTCCACCTCTTGCGCCTCAAGTTGCACGTCGTCTGATTCTTGCACCGGATACCAGTCGGTGATCGTCGTCGGCTCGTTGAGCTGCATGGCGAGTGGCGCGGGATCTGGCTGCTCCATCATTTCCGCCATGACACGCGCTCGCTCACGCACGCGATCTTTCAGCCCCGCCACTTGCTCACGATGACGCTGGACCGCGTCCTGGCCGAGTTCACCAAGTGCGGATTCAATCCGCGCGGCGGCCGCATCGATCACCGGGAACAGTTTCTCGGGTGCAAAGAACGGACGCAGCTCAGCGACGCGCTGGCGATACTCGCCGCGCCAGGCAGGATCGAGCCAGATGGCTGCCGCGGCCAGCGGTTCCGGCTGCTGCCAGAGCGGAAAACCGGGGTCGCCAAACATCTGGTCCATCCCATGCGGAAAGAAGTGTGCCGCTCCATTCTGCGGCTCGAAATAAACGCGATAATTATTGCGATTGAAGGTGTAGCCATCCCAGTGACAGGTCATCGCTTCAAACGCCATGAACGAAATGAACCGGCGCACGTCCAGATACCGCTCCACAAGCTGGTGACGTTCTGCGGGATCCTCCTGGCGACAAGCCGCTACCAGTTGTTTTAGATCCGCGCGATCGAGCGGTCCGTCGCCAGCATCCAGCTCCAGGTCCGCATCGATATCCTGCACGAAACCACCGTCGTACAGATTACCCGACGTAGCGTCAAAATGCCGAGCTAGAAAACGCTGATCAAACGATTCCTTCAGAACGTAAAGCCCCAGATCGCGATCGTTAAGCCAAACTCGAGCATGTGTGGCTCGCGGCGTAGGAATTCCGATCCACTGACAGATCTGAGAACAGACCAGTTCACACAGGTAAGACTCATCTTGCACCGAATTATTAAGGTGCCATTTTTCGAGTCCATGAAACAATTGATTTTCTCGTGGCTTGCGCAGCTTCAACGTGAATGCTGGGCGGGCATCCAAATCCTGATAACTGCCGGCTGCTCCTTTGAGTTTTAAGACGACGCGATAATGCGTCGTTCCCTCCTCTTCACTCACCGTCGCCGGTACGTACTGCCGCCCGTTCTCACGCAGCTTCTGCGCGTCACCCGCCTGCAGTTGAATCCGCAGACGTGGAATCACGCCGTCACGAAAGAACGCTTGGCTCTCATCGGCACTCAGCAATTCCCGTGTCCAACTGCCGAGTTTCCCGGCTTGCTTTGCTTGCTCCGCTGCCCTATCGGCTGCCGCTGGATCAGAGGTTTCCGTGGGAGACGATGAGTCGGGGGGAGCAACGGGCAGTGCGTTCGACGCCCTATCAGTCGCCATGTCGGGCGAGGATGAACCGTCAGGAGCGGTCGCACGCGTCGGCGGACGACCTGTTTCGCTGCAACCAAGCATGCCAGCGACCGCAGCCACCACCAAGAGGATCATTGCCCAGCTTCGAGACCAGCCGGCGGCGGAGGATATTAAATAACGAAGCGGCATCGGAAGCCCTGTCTGGTTAAGCTCAGCTTAGTCCAACTCTGCTGGATGAAACGCCCGTATCGTATCTTTTCCGAGCCTTAGAACGTAGGTATGCTTGAGCCCTTGGCGGAAGTTTCATAGGCCGAAGTTTCCATTACCGAAGATTCCATGGCCAATGAATCGTTAGGCCGAAGATGCATTCGCTTCTCTTGCAGTTCTGCCGACCCGCGTGCCCTAGCTCAATGGAATGGCGTCCTCGGATGATACAACGCTCTCTAATTGCAAGCTGGGCTAGGTTCGTCCGTGGTTGGCTGGTCATCAGCGCACTGCTGCTCCTGCTGTTCACCCACCCCGATACGCTTACCGCCCTTCACGCTCAAGACAACTCTCCCAGCCATCCCTCCAGCACATCTTCCCGGCAGCCCCCCACCACGGTCGGCGAAAACTCACCGAGCCAGATTGCGGCGGGCGAAATCACCGCCGTGCGACTCGGCTTTCAAGGACGCTTCAAAGTTGGCTTCTGGACGCCACTCTGGATTGAACTTCGCGGTGTCGCTGCGGATGCGGTCGGGCGAGTCGAGGTGACGACGGCTGACAGTGATGGAATCCCCGTGACCTTCACCGATGAAGCGGTCGTGCAGAAATCGGCCGATGGCACGGCACTAGGTATTTGGGCCTATGTAAAGATCGGTCGTCCAGAACCTGAACTCGCCGTGCTCTGGCAACCAACCACCGGCGAGCCCTTACGTCGACGCTTTGACCGCTCGCAAACGGGTCGCTCGTTGCCGTCGTCGCAGTACTGGATTGTGACGATTGGTGATCCCGCCGGATTCGATGAGAACACTCGGCAGCTCGTCCCCGACTCGCTCGGACATATCGGCACGACGATCCGCGATCCGCGCGAACTGCCGGACCGCTGGTATGGTTACGAGGGCGTCGACCTCGTGGTGCTCACGACCAGTCGCCCGGAGGTGATCGACGGCTTAACGTCGAGCTCGTCGGGTGCGCGATTCGCCGCTCTTGATCGCTGGTTACGACTCGGTGGACACCTAATCTGGTCGGTGGGTAATCGCGGCGCGGAACTCTTGAGTGAAGGAGCTCCGCTGGCCACGTGGAGTCCCGGTCGCTTTGTGGAAGTCGGCACGCTGCGTCGCGCTTCCGTCTTGGAGAGTTATGCTGGCGCCTCCCAGCGTCTGGAAACTGCGGCTGGCCCGAAGGGTGCCAAATTAGAAGTCACGACCATCGCCGATGTTCGTGGGCGAGTGTTGGCGCCCGAGGGACTACAGATCTCGGGCGAAAACCCACTCGTCGTAGCTTACCCCCATGGTCTAGGGCAGGCCACGTTTGTCGCCTTCGACCTCGAGCAGCCGCTGATTACAAAATGGGCTGGTCGCAGTCGACTGATTTCGCGCATCTTTCATCGCAATCAGACGCGCACGGAAGAGCTCTTGAATGATCGTCAGGGGCAAGTCACGCATTTAGGCTTCGACGATTTAGTGGGACAACTGCACAGCAGCCTCGATCAATTTTCTACCGTGCAGCTCGTCCCGTTTTCTTCGGTCGTCGGCCTGCTCGCGCTCTACATCGCCCTGATTGGCCCCATCGATTATTTCCTCTGGAAAAAGCTCAGCCGTCCGCATTGGACTTGGGCATCGCTCGGCCTGGTAATCGTCGGGTTTGTGGGGCTGAGTTACTTCCTGCAATCGCGCTGGAAAGAGCGACAGCTTAAAGTCAATCAAGTCGATGTGGTTGATATCGATCTGGACAGTCGGATGGCTCGCGGCACCACCTGGGCCAATATCTATTCACCGGAAACCAAGCGTTTTAATTTGTCGCTGGTAGAGTCGCTACCGCTTGAAAAACCGGTTGCCTCGCGCGATGTTTCAGCCGCCGCTCAGCCGCGAAATTTTGAGCGTCTGCTGAGTTGGCAGGGAGTGCCGGGACGCGGCCTCGGTGGGCTCAACGCCGAAACCGCCACCTCTCCCTTTCGTCAATCCTATCGCGTAGCGGTCCAGCCTGAAGAGTCACAGAAGTCGGATGTCGAAGGGCTACCGATTCAAGTTACATCGACCAAGGCGATCAGCGGTCGCTGGTGGGTAGAATTGCCCGCGATCGATCCGGGACGACTGCGCGCGGAGAGCTTAGAGTCCAAGTTAGAGGGCGACCTCGTCAACCCGCTCGCCACACCGCTCACCGAATGGTTCATCGTTTATCACAACTGGGTCTATCGCGGCGATCGTGAACTGGGCGCTGGAGATCGAGTAGCCATGACCGACTTCAAAGCCACTCGATACCTCGATTGGCAGCTCACGCGGCGGCGCGTGACCAGTGAGAACAAAGATCTTTCCACTCCTTGGGATCAAGCCAGTCTGGATGTGCCGCGTATCACCGAGATGCTGATGTTTCATGAATCCGCCGGTGGCTCCAGCTACACGCGCCTCACTCACCGTTATCAAGCTTATGTGGACTTATCGGATCAGTTACGTATGGGACGTGCGATGTTGATTGGTCGCGCCCGTACCGCTGCGACGGAATTGCGAAACGACGGAGAACCGTTTCATGAGGCACATGATCTGCAAGCCACGTTCTATCGAATTCTGCTTCCTGTCACCCTAACGAAAAATGAAGTCCAGCCCGTTCGTCGTCCGGGTTCCTGAACTCATTGAGTCACCGCTATGATCAAGACCGCTGATCTCACGAAGAAATATGGCGAGATGTATGCCATTCGCGCCATCGATTTAGATCTGGCACCGGGCGACCTGTTTGGCTTTATCGGGCCGAATGGAGCGGGTAAGACGACGACCATGCGCATCTTGGCCACGCTGCTCAACCCCACCTGGGGCGAAGCCAGTGTGTGTGGGCATTCGATCTATCATGAACCCCGTGAGATCCGCCGCCTCGTCGGCTACATGCCAGATTTTTTTGGCGTTTATGATGATATGAAGGTGATCGAATATCTGGAGTTTTTTGCGGCAGCCTATCGCATTCGCGGTCCACAGCGCCGCAAAGTCTGCGATGAAAAGCTGGCACTGGTTGATCTCGATTTCAAACGCGATGCCTACGCGAATACGCTTTCCCGCGGACAGACTCAGCGTCTGGGACTGGCTCGCGTGCTCTTGCATGATCCGCAGGTGTTATTGCTGGATGAACCGCTGAGCGGTCTTGATCCGCGAGCCCGCATTGAGATGCGAGCGGTGCTGCGACGTCTCGGGCAGCAAGGCAAGACGATTATGGTCTCGAGTCACATTTTGCCGGAGCTAGCTGATATTTGTAACAAGGTGGGGATTATTGATCGCGGTGTGATGAGTGTGAATGCGTCGGTCGCGGATGTGATGAAGCAAGTGCGCCAACGCGTGGTGCTCAATATCCGCGTCTCTCAGGGTGCCGAGCAAGCTGCTCGCCGCTTGGAATCGCATCCGCTGGTGGAGCAGGTTTCGATGACGGGTGACTTGCTGGTCGTGACGCTCCAGCCCAACGTCGAAGACTACAGCGAACTGTCTCAGTTGCTCGTCCAGTCCGGCCATGCGCTGAAACTTTTCCGCGAAGAGGAATTTAATCTAGAAAACGCCTTTATGGCACTGACTAAAGGCCTCGGATCCAAAATCTAAAGCTCCGCCGCTGTTGATTTGTCGCTCGACTTTCCAAGTCGAAATTGCGGGCGCGGAGAGACGTCCGACGAAGTGCACGGAGTGACGTCTCGGAGAGACGTCCGACGAAAGGCACGGAGCAATGTCTCGGAGAGACGTCCGACGCGGGGCACGGAACGGAGGGAGTCGTCCCTTGAATCATCAAACTAGGGCTTACCGGCGGGTTGGCAGCGGCAGACGAATTGCTGGCAGCCTGGGCAACCACGCGCGTATTTCTGTTCGATCGCGGCTTGGAGGTCGATGCCGGTGAGATTAGCGAGAGTAACGAGCCAGGCGAGAACATC